>NZ_KV836292.1:229169-436588 GCF_001838325.1 Corynebacterium sp. HMSC074C05 | reverse complement strand
ATTTTTGACATAAACGCAGTCAGTAACTCGCATCGACCCGCCGCCGGCCATAAACGTAGTCAGTAACTCAAGGCAAACGAAAAAGAGCCTAGCTGAACGAGCCAGGAGCTCGTCGCCAAGCACTTTTAACGTAGCGGTTCCCTAATCACCGCTGTCACTGATCGTCTAGACCGAGAAGCCGAGAGCGCGCATTTGCTCGCGGCCTTCCTCTGTAATCATGTGTGGGCCCCATGCCGGGGACCAGACCCAGTTGAGGCGGAAGTCGCGGATACCCTCGACCTTCATGACCTCAGAGGCAGTCTGGTCGGTGAGCATATCGGTCAGCGGGCAGGCCGGGGACGTGAGTGTCATGAAGATAGCGGCAATGTCGCCTTCTTCAATCCAGATGTCATAAACCAGGCCCAGGTCCACGACGTTGACTCCGAGCTCCGGGTCAACAACCTCGTACATAGCCTCTTCAACCTGGATGGCGAGCTTGTTATCGGCTTCGGTCTGCTCCGGCGCCGGCGGGACGGTGATGGACTCGTACGCATCCCCCTCATCGATTGGAGCGCCAGTGGTCATGGTGTCCTCGTCGACAGCGTCAGGCTGTGCGGGCGAGGTGGCGTCAATAGCGTTTGGTTCAGTCATGGTGGTGGCCTTCCTCGTCAGCGGTAACAGTTACAGTCGCGGTACCAACGCCGTTGCCTTCAGCGGCGTTGGCCAGAGCCTCAGCGGTTGCGGCCTGGAAAGCTTTCCAACCGAGAAGTGCGCACTTCACGCGGGCAGGGTACTTAGAGACACCAGCGAAGGCAATGCCATCGCCGATAATGTCCTCGTCGCCTTCAATCTTGCCGCGGGACGTGACCATCTTCTCGAACTCGGTGAGTTTGGCCATGGCCTCGTCGACAGTCTTGCCGACAATCTCCTCAGCCATAACTGAGGTGGAGGCCTGTGAGATAGAACAGCCCACGGCGTCATAGGAGACGTCATTGACGACGGTGAGGTCGTCGTTCAGGGTGACGCGAAGCGTGAGTTCATCGCCACACGACGGGTTGACATGGTGCACTTCCGCGTTGAAAGGCTCCCGCAAACCCGCGTGCTGCGGATGCTTGTAGTGATCCAGGATGACTTCCTGGTACATCTGCTCGAGCTTCATGTCCCTCTCCTTTCTTAAAGTTACGGGGTGACACCGAAGAACTTCTGGGCGTGGCGCACTGCGTCGGCAAGCGCCTGAACGTCCTCTTCCGTGTTGTAGATGTAGAAGGATGCCCGGGCGGTCGACTGAGCGTTGAGAATCTGGTGAATCGGCCACGCGCAGTGGTGTCCGACGCGGATGCACACGCCCTGGTCGTCGAGAACCTGGCCAAGATCGTGCGGGTGAATGCCCTCGACCTTAAAGGACACAGCAGAGCCACGCTGCTCTGGGGTAGTCGGACCGATGATGGTCACGCCGTCAATTTCCTGCAGCTTTTCCAGCGCGAGCGCGGTCAGGCGGTGCTCATGAGCCGCCACCTTATCCATATCGATGGCATCCAAGTACTTCACCGCAGCACCAAGGCCGACGACCTGAGAAGTCATCATGGTTCCCGCCTCAAAGCGCTGCGGAGGCGCTGCGAAGGTGGTCTTCTCCATGGTGACGACCTCAATCATCGAACCACCAGTGAGGAACGGTGGTAGTGCCTCCAGCAGTTCCCGGCGAGCGTAGAGCGCACCGACCCCGTTGGGGCCGAGCATCTTATGGCCGGAGAACGCTAGGAAATCCACATCGAGATCCTTGACATCGACAGGCATATGCGGCACCGACTGGCAAGCATCGAGGACTACCAAAGCACCGACCTCACGAGCACGGCGCACCATTTCCTTCACATCGGTGACTGCACCGGTGACGTTTGACTGATGGGTAAAGGCCACAACCTTGGTCTTTTCGCTGAGCTCCAGCGAGTTCATGTCAATGCGGCCGTCCTCAGTCACGCCGTACCAACGCAGTGTCGCGCCAGTGCGACGAGCCAGCTCCTGCCACGGCACTAAATTCGCGTGATGCTCCAGCTCAGTGACGACAATCTCGTCACCTTCGCCGACCTGGTACTGACCTGCGCGGTCGTCGCCAAGCACAAATGCCACTGTGTTCAAGGCTTCGGTGGCGTTCTTGGTGAAGACCAGCTCGTCGTAGTCGGCGCCGATGAAGCCTGCGATGGCTTCGCGGGCATCTTCGTAGGCGTCCGTGGCCTCCTCAGCAATCTCGTAGGCACCGCGGTGCACCGGGGCGTTGTGGTGGGTTAGAAACTCCACCTCAGCATCGATGACCTGTTTCGGGCGCTGCGAGGTCGCTCCGGAGTCCAGGTAGACCAGCCGCTTTCCGTCACGGACAGTGCGCGACAGAATCGGAAAGTCCTCGCGGAGTGATGGGCTGAGTAGTTCGGCGTTAGGCATTGATGAACTTCTCGTAGCCGTGCTCTTCCAGCTCGTCTGCAAGCTCCGGGCCACCGGAGGTGATGAAGCGACCATCGTGGAAGACGTGAACGTAGTCCGGCTTCACGTAGTTCAGGATGCGCTGGTAGTGAGTAATGATCAGGATGCCGCCGTCGTTTTCATCCTGGTAGCGGTTAATGCCGTCGGAGACGACGCGCAGAGCGTCGACGTCAAGGCCGGAGTCGGTCTCGTCCAGGATGGCGAACTTCGGCTTCAGTAGGTCGAGCTGCAGAATCTCGTGACGCTTCTTCTCGCCACCGGAGAAACCCTCGTTTACGGAGCGCTCGGAGAACGACGAATCAATCTCCAGGTCAGCCATTGCCTCACGGACCTCCTTGACCCAGTGGCGCAGCTTCGGAGCTTCGCCACGGACAGCGGTTGCTGCAGAGCGCAAGAAGTTGGACATGGACACGCCGGTGACCTCAACCGGGTACTGCATCGCCAGGAAGAGGCCAGCCCGAGCGCGCTCATCGACGCTCATCTCCAGCACGTTCTCGCCGTCGAGCAGGATCTCGCCTTCGGTGACTTCGTAACGCGGGTGACCTGCGATGGTGTAGCTCAGGGTGGACTTACCGGAGCCGTTCGGCCCCATCACAGCGTGGGTCTCGCCAGAGTTGATCGTCAGGTTGACGCCCTTCAAAATCTCCTTGGGCTCAGCGGACTCGTCGGTCGGCAGCACCTGCGCGTGGAGGTTACGGATTTCCAAAGTGCTCATAGTGAAATCTTTTCCTTTAATCGGTGTAAGTGGCCTGCTCCCCCGGTGCTACCGGGGTGACAGGGCGGAAATAGGGTGAGAAAGAAGATAATCGGTTAGAAGCCAGCGGTGTTGAGCTCTTCGTCAACGAGTTGCTCAAGCTTCTCGCGAACGGACTCGACCGGAATCAGGTTGATGACCTCGCTGAAGAAGCCGCGAACCACCAGACGGCGGGCTGCCATTTCGGGGATACCGCGGGAGAGCAGGTAGAACAGCTGTTCCTCGTCGAAGCGACCAACGGTAGCAGCGTGACCAGCACCAGCGATTTCACCGGTTTCGATTTCCAGGTTCGGAACTGCGTCGGCACGCGCGCCCTCGGTGAGTAGCAGATTGCGGTTGAGCTCATAGGTATCGGTGCCCGTGGCCTCTGCACGAATGAGCACGTCTCCCACCCACGCGGTGCGGGCCTCACGATGAGCGACATTCGGCTCGCCCTGCAGCGCGCCCTTGTACATGACGTTGGAGCGGCAGTTCGGCACAGCGTGGTCTACCAGCATGCGGTTTTCGAAGTACTGACCGCCATCGGCGAAGTACACGCCCAGCAGGTCGACGTCGCCGCCCGGAGCAGTGAATGCAACGCGCGGAACGATACGGACAACCTCGCCACCGAAGGTCGCGACGGTGTGGCGCAGCGTGGCATCACGGCCGACGCGAATATGGTGAGCAGAGCCGTGAACTGCATCTTCGTTCCAGTTCACCATGGTCACGACGCTCAGCTTGGCGCCGTCGCCGATTACGAACTCAATGTTGTCCGCGAACGTGCCGCTGCCACGGTAGTTAATCACGCAGACGGCCTCAGCGTGGGACTGCACATCAATGACGATATGGCCGTAGGAAACGTTGTCCTCGCCCGGACCATAGATGTCAATGACGACCGGTTCCTTGGAAACCGAATTCTTCGCGAAGGTCACGATGTGTGCATCGTCGAAGTTGGAGTACGCCTGTGCTGCCACGCGATCCGTCGGGGTACCGGCGCGGCCAAGGCGTTCGTCGTCACGCTTGACGACGTCCACAGCGACACCATCCTGACCGGCAGTCTCGACCGAAATCGAGGCTGCAACCGGATCGGCGGCGGTGCCGTTGTGGAGACCGCGAAGTTTGCGCAGCGGTGTGAACTTCCACTCCTCATCCTTGCCATGCGGCACGGAGAAGTCCTCCACGTTGAAAGATGAGAAAACGTCGCCCTTGTTCGCCAGCACGCGGCGGCTATGAGCAGCCTGGTTTTCGTTGTTAATCGTCGTAGTCATAGGTATTAACCGACCGAACCTTCCATCTGCAGTTCAATGAGGCGGTTGAGCTCGAGGGCGTATTCCATCGGGAGCTCCTTGGCAATGGGCTCGACAAAGCCACGCACGACCATGGCCATTGCATCTTCTTCTTCGATGCCGCGGCTCATCAGGTAGAAAAGCTGATCGTCAGAGACCTTGGAAACCGTTGCCTCGTGGCCGAGGGTGACGTCGTCCTCGCGGACATCCACGTACGGGTACGTGTCCGAGCGCGAAATCGTGTCGACCAGCAGTGCGTCACACTCGACGTTGGAGTGTGAGTGCTTGGCACCCTTGTTGACCTGCACCAGACCGCGGTAGGCAGCGCGGCCACCGTTGCGGGCCACGGACTTGGACACGATGTTGGAGCTCGTGTGCGGAGCCATGTGCACCATCTTGGCGCCGGTGTCCTGGAACTGGTCCTCGCCAGCCATAGCAACGGACAGCACCTCGCCCTTGGCGTGCGGACCAGTCATCCACACTGCCGGGTACTTCATGGTGACCTTGGAACCGATGTTGCCGTCAATCCACTCCATGGTTGCACCCTCTTCGCACTTGGTGCGCTTGGTAACCAGGTTGTAGACGTTGTTCGACCAGTTCTGAATTGTGGTGTAGCGGCAGCGGCCGCCCTTCTTTACGATGATCTCCACAACAGCCGAGTGCAGCGAGTCAGACTTGTAAATCGGAGCGGTACAGCCCTCGACGTAGTGCACGTAGGCATCCTCGTCGACAATAATGAGCGTGCGCTCGAACTGTCCCATGTTTTCCGTGTTGATACGGAAGTATGCCTGCAGCGGGATGTCCACGTGGACGCCCTTTGGGACGTAAATGAAGGAACCGCCCGACCACACTGCGGTGTTAAGCGCAGAGAACTTGTTGTCGCCAGCAGGAATAACGGTGCCGAAGTACTCCTTGAATAGCTCCGGGTGTTCCTTCAGCGCAGTATCGGTGTCCAGGAAGATAACGCCCTGGCTCTCCAAATCCTCGCGAATCTGGTGGTAGACAACCTCAGATTCGTACTGAGCGGCGACACCGGCGACCAAGCGCTGCTTCTCCGCTTCCGGAATGCCGAGCTTGTCGTAGGTGTTCTTAATATCCTCCGGAAGGTCTTCCCAGGTCTGGGCCTGCTTCTCGGTGGAGCGAACGAAGTACTTAATGTTGTCGAAGTCGATGCCCGACAAATCCGCGCCCCAGGTGGGCAGCGGCTTGCGGTCGAAGATTTCCAGAGCCTTCAAGCGACGCTCGAGCATCCACTCAGGCTCGTTCTTCTTAGCCGAGATATCGCGAACGACCGCTTCAGATAGGCCGCGCTTCGCGGAAGCGCCAGCGGTATCCGGGTCGTGCCAACCGAACTGGTAGGCACCAATAGACTCAATAATCTCTTCGTCAGTCTGCGGAGTGGCAGCCTTCGTGGATTCAGCCACGTCGGTGGAGTTCTCATGGGCGAGGGTCATTGTCCGCTCCTTTCATGTGGCAATTCAGTAAGTGTCTTTGTTACGGGAGTGAGTGGGATATTTGTGGTGCAGATACCGTTTCCATCAGCGATAGTCGCCAACGGTTGGGTGTGCTGCCCTAATAATTTACTAACGGCTTCATGCTCCGCCGCGCAGAGCTCCGGAAACTCGGAGGCTACGTGGCTAATTGGGCAATGGTGCTGGCAAATCTGCACGCCGCCAGTGTTCTGGTTGATAGTTGCCGCGTATCCGGCCCGTCGGAAAGCATCGACGACGGCCTCTACGACCTCTTCCTTCTCCGCGTTCTGCCCCACAGGGGTGACGCCGAGCAGAATGTCATCAATGCGCTGACGGGCAAACTGGGCAACTGCCTGCTCACCGCCGGCCTTGCGCAGTGCGGTCAGAGCTGCGCTAGCAAGATCGTCGTAAGCGTGTCCGAATCTAGCGCGGCCCCGGTCTGTCAGGCGGTAGGACTTTGCCGGCCTGCCTCGGCCTCGGGGGCCAGTACTGGGTGCCGGAGCGGTTTCGGCGAGACCTTCGTCCACCAGAATGTCGATGTGGCGACGGACTCCTGCAGCGGATAGCCCCAGGGTGTCAGCGATAAAAGTCGCGGACGCCGGGTTGTGTTCCAGAAGTAATTGGAGAATGCGCTTGCGCGTATCACCGTCATTGACGGTCGGTTTCCGATCAGCCATGACTGGTGAGTCACCTCCTGCGATTGGACTGCTGGATCATAAAAAGGTGTCTAGGTGGCTCAGCGAGG
The DNA here is from genome assembly GCF_001838325.1 of Corynebacterium sp. HMSC074C05. Taxonomy (NCBI): domain Bacteria; kingdom Bacillati; phylum Actinomycetota; class Actinomycetes; order Mycobacteriales; family Corynebacteriaceae; genus Corynebacterium; species Corynebacterium sp. HMSC074C05. The sequence continues at coordinate 429,901 of NZ_KV836292.1, read as the reverse complement.
CAAATATCCCACTTGCGCCGCTGGTGTATTAGACAACACAATTGTGTCGTAATTGGTGCATAAAGTCCAACGCATTTAAATATCAATGCAACGTCGCTGATTAGAACGCCCTTTCGGCGTGTCGAATCGTCTACTATGTGACCTTGTGAAAACTAACCGACCCGCCCCGCGCCGCTCGTCCACCTTCGACGATGCTCTCGGGGTGCGTGACGCCATACCGAAAATTGGTCTGGCCGGTTCCAGGTCGGCAACCCTCCACCAAGGCTCAGAACAGCCGCTCCAACACCGCATCAATTACCGCGAACTCCGACGCTTCACCTGGCTGCGTTGGCTGGGTGCTCTCGGGTCGGTGTTTATTATGGTCACCGGGATTGGCGCAGGCGCGACACCGGTGGTTGGAAATGAGTTTTGGGGTACACCACTCGGGCTGATCCTCGGTCGAATGTTGGTGGCAACGACAATCGTCACCTTCGTGGGGATTGGGATGTTAGTCACAGCCTGGTTGGGTGTCGGAGCTTTCGTTCTGGCCGGTGCGCGGACTCGCGTCACCGCGGTGACCACTCCGATGCTCATACGCACCTACGCGGCATGGGTATTGCCCTTGGTGTTTACCGCTCCCCTGTTTACGCAGGATATCTACTCCTATTTGGCGCAGGCTGCAATTGTGGAGCGGGGTATGGATCCCTATCTCGCAGGAACTGTTGACCTATTGGGAGCCAACGACCCACTGGCCCGATCGGTGCCATTGATTTGGTCGCACTCTCCGAGCCCGTACGGCCCCACAGCCCTCGCAGTGGCATGGGGTATCGCCAAGATAACCAGCGACGGGGTGATTGCTTCCGTCTTTCTACACCGACTCGTTGCCATCGTTTCGCTTCTCGTGGTGTCCTGGGCGCTGGTGCAGCTTGGTCGCCGCTGCGGAGTTAGCTCTCAGTTCACCCTATGGCTGGGCACGCTCAATCCGCTGGTATTGCTGCACCTGGTGGGGGGTATCCACAACGAGGCCCTGCTGCTTGCACTCCTGCTCGTTGGCCTCGAACTGTGTCTACGCGCTATCCACGGTCCTGCGCAATCGATGGAGCCCGATGAGCTGCCAGAACCCGGACCAATCGGACACGAGAACCAAAGCCGAGGAAGATCATGGGCACTGTATGTAGGCGGTATTGTGCTCATCAGCCTCGCCGGAATGGTTAAAGTTACCGGTTTCGTGGCGCTCGGCTTTGCCGGCATGTGGCTGGCCAGAAAATTCGGCAGCACCTGGAAGGCCGTTGCTCTTTCCGCAGTAGTGACGGGCGCAATAACCGTCGTCACGGCAGCCGTTGTTTCCTTAGGAACTGGTCTGGGCTTTGGTTGGATCACCGCGCAAGGTGGCGCCGCGACGGTGCGCAGTTGGATGTCGCTAACTACCCTGCTCGGGATCATCGCTGGTTTCTTCGGGAGGCTCCTGGGGCTCGGCGATATCAGCGACAGTGCTTTGCTGTTTACCCGCGGCATTGGTGTAGCGCTAGTGGCTGCCTGGCTCCTACGCATGCTGTTAGCGACGTTCCGTGGTCGCATTCACCCGCTCGGCGGCTACGGCCTGGCGATGTTCGCTCTAGTAATCCTCTTCCCCGTCGTGCACCCCTGGTACCTGCTATGGGCCATCGTGCCGCTGTCCGCTTGGGCCAACCGGGTACAATTTCGCATTGCCGTGGTTCTGTACTCGGCAATTTTCAGTTTTGTAGTACTACCACGCGGCCTGGGGTTGCCTCCGGGCACCGTCGCTCAGATTTACCTACTGGCGTTGGTATTCTTCGTCGCAGTCATGCTCGTCATCTTGGCGTACTCGACGCGATCTAAGGTATTTCGCCTTCATTAAAACTGTGAGATTAGACTGACTAACCGTGAATAACGCTGCCAATTCTCCTGCTCTGCGCCTTGAGAACGTAACGAAGAAATTCGATGACGTTGAGGCTGTATCAGACCTTTCGCTTTCCCTGGATCGAGGTAGGGTTCTTGCGCTTCTCGGCCCCAACGGCGCTGGTAAGACCACAACCGTTGAAATGTGTGAGGGCTTCATCAAGCCGGATGAAGGGCGAATTCGCATTCTCGATCTCGACCCGGTCACTCAAACCACAGCACTGCGCAGCCGCATTGGCATCATGCTCCAGGGCGGAGGTGCCTACCCCGGTGTTCGCGTTGGCGAAATGCTGAACCTCGTTGCCAGTTACTCCGCAAATCCACTGGACACTGATTGGCTCCTTGAAGTCGTAGGCCTAGAACGCCATCGTAAGACGAACTACCGCAGGCTCTCGGGTGGCCAGCAGCAGCGACTGTCGCTCGCATGCGCCCTGGTCGGACGTCCGGAGCTGGTGTTCCTCGACGAGCCGACAGCAGGCCTCGATGCCCAGTCCCGTCTAGCCGTCTGGGATCTCATCTCGTCGCTGCGCCGGGATGGAGTCACCGTAGTCCTGACAACGCATCTGATGGACGAGGCTGAATCGCTTGCCGACGACGTTGCGATTATCGACCGAGGCCATTTAGTTGTGGCCGGCACCACCGAGGAAATCACTAGCGCAGGCGCATCGGCGCTCCATGGGACGTCGTCAAGCACTGCTATGAAGGTCAGCGTTCGAGGCAGCCTTGACTTCGAAGAGGTTAACCGCAGCTTTAGCGAGTCTGGTCTTTCGCAGCGTCTGCAGCGTTCTGGCGGTGGAGAGTTCTCACTGATTGGTGAGGCTTCACCGCGCGCCCTGACTGTCTTGGCGCAGAGTTGCGAGCGACAAGAGGTGTTGATCACCTCGTTGAATAAGGCGACGCAATCGCTTGAAGATGTCTTCTTGCAGATCACTGGAACGGAGATGAGGAGCTAATGACTACCGCACCGAGGTCTGATGCCTCCCGCTTTGCTAAGGGCACTTTCGCCCCGGAGCCGCAGCGTTCGGACATGGCGACGTTGGTCATGTCGCAGGCGTGGTTGGAGACGAAGCTCTTCTGGCGGCACGGTGAGCAAATGCTCCTCACTATCATTATCCCGTTGGCGATGCTCATCGGCCTGGTGATGGTGCCTGTGTTGGAACTCGATGATCCGCTCGAGCGCATCTTCCCCATGGTGCTGGCGATTTCCGTCATGTCTGCAGGGTTTACGGGGCAGGCAATTGCCGTGGGCTTTGACCGTCGTTACGGAGCCCTGAAGCGCATCGGTGCCTCAGGCGTGCCACCGTGGGGCATTATTGCAGGCAAGATTGTGTCGGTCTGCACTACTGTCACGTTGCAATACATACTGTTCAGCCTCGTGGGGCTCGCTCTTGGCGCAGAGCTCTCGATTGGCGGCTGGCTGTTGGCTTATGTGGGGATGCTTCTGGGAACGTTCGTTTTTACTTCATTGGGCTTGCTCATGGGCGGCACGTTGGGGGCCGAGCTAATCCTAGGTCTCGCCAACCTGATCTGGTTCCTCCTTATTGGTGCTACTACTTATGTGGCCGTCGCACCGTCGCTAGATGGCATCAGCTCTGTACTGCTGCACCTCTTGCCGTCCGTCGCGCTTACCGACGTGATCTCCGCGGCATTGGCCATGTCCGTCCATTGGTCAGCTGTCGGGGTGCTGATCGTGTGGGGTGTCCTTGGCGCTGCACTGGCGGTCCGCTGGTTCCGTTTTGATATGCCGAATGACTAGGAATCTATCGGGGAATCTGCATAGAAAAGCGCAGCCCAACGCAGGGGTTTCGCTTTTTACCATTTTCCGCCAGCATGGGTAGAATTTCTTAATGTGAATACTGCAGATCGAAGTTTGCCCCTATCGTTTTTGCCGCTGACACCGATCAGGCGCCAGAAGCTCTATGCCCTGCTCGTATTGATTGCACAGGCGGCAATTGCGGTAACCGGTTCTATCGTCCGAGTTACTGGTTCAGGTCTCGGTTGTGCTTCGTGGCCAGAATGCCACCCAGGTAGCTTCGTTCCTGTCGCGGGGCAAGCAGAGATGCTCCATCAGGTTATTGAGTTCGGCAACCGGCTGCTCACCTTTGTGCTAGTTGCTCTGACACTTCTGCTCTTCCTTTCGGTTATGCGTGTTGGCCGCCGCAACGAAATTAAGTTGCTGGCCTTCCTCAACGGTCTCGGCGTTATCGTCCAGGCTGTTATCGGTGGCATTTCCGTTCTGGTTGACCTGAAGTGGTACGCCGTAGCCCTGCACTTCCTGCCTTCGATGATTCTGGTCTGGCTCGCGGGCATGCTTTTTATCAAGATCTCTGAGCCTGACGACGGCACTGCTACCCGTATGTACCCGCGCTATCTGCGCTATCTGGCCGCCGCCTCCGGTTTGGCCCTGACGATGACGCTGATTACCGGAACTATGGTCACCGGTGCGGGACCACATGCTGGAGATGCCTCGGTGCTCCCGGAGGATCGCCTCCAGCTTCCGATTGTTGACTTGGCGCATATCCACGCTGGTTTTATGTACCTCTACCTTGGCCTGGTTATCGGTCTGATTTTCGGGCTGCTGGCCTCGGAAGCCTTTGCACCTGTGCGTAAGGTTGCCATCGCACTCGTTGTGTTCATTTTGGCTCAGGGTGTAGTTGGAATGATTCAGTACTGGTCCGGTGTACCGGAGGCATTGGTGCCGGTTCACGTTGCCGGATCTGGTATCTGCACCGCTTTGACTGCAGTACTTTTCCAGCACGGTTACCGCACGATTGGCGGTAGCGCAGTAGTCACTGGCTCTCTTGAAGGCGATGCGGCTGCCGCCACTGTTGCTTCGGAGAAGAACGTTGAGGTTACCGCGTAGCTAGCTGCTGGTTAGCGGTTGTATTAACCACTGTGGTTACCGGCTGTTGATTACTGCTTGAACCGCCTAAACACGCGCAAATCAAAGTGCGTGTTTAGGCGGTTTTGCTGTCTGTTTGGCTTTGTGTGCTCGGATGTGTGTTTTCCCCGCGGCTAGCGGGCGTCGTGAGCGATGCTAGGAGCGGTGCGAGGGGCGGGCTGCCCACCTATTGATCCGAGTTACTGACTGCGGTTATGACAAAAATGTCCCGAAAAATGGCCTGAAAGTGTCATAAACTCGCACAGTTTCACATTTGCAGCCCGTTTGCACACACAAAAAGAGGCCCGCCCCGCAATCGGGAAGAGCCTCTTTAAACGAGCTCAGCAGATGCCCTAGAACATGCTTGAAACAGTCTGCAGTCCGAGTACAGCATCCAGCGAAAGCGCCACACACACGATGGACAAGTAGTTGTTCGACATGAAGAACAGCTTCATCGGCTTGATCTTGCCACCGGTCTTAACGTGACGGTGCAGGTCAATGGCGCCCCACAGGAACCAGGCACCAGCGCCAACCGCGCCAATCAGATAAATCCAACCAGCGTACGGAACCAACAGCAGAGTGGTAATCACGGTTGCAGCAGTGTAGTAAATAATGCGCTTGGAAACGACGATGGCCGGCTTGACCACTGGCATCATCGGCACGCCAGCGGCCTTGTAATCCTCCTTGTAGCGAAGCCCCAGCGCCCAGGTGTGCGGCGGAGTCCAGAAGAAGATGAGCAGGAACAGGATGAAAGCCTGCCACCAGTGAGCGAGCCCCGTAATCTCCGGGTTGTTGTCGGTGATGACGGCCCAGCCAACCATCACCGGCATACAACCCGCAGCGCCACCCCAGATTACGTTCTGATCAGTTCGGCGCTTCAGCCACAACGTGTAGACGAAGATGTAGAACGCAATCGTAATCAGAATGAAAACGGCGGCCAGCAGCGAGTTACATAGCAGCCACAGCCAGAGGAACGACGCAACCATCAAGATGGTGCCGAAAATTGCTGCCGCGCGACGGCTAACCTGGTTGCGCGCGAGCGGGCGCCGACGAGTGCGGCGCATCTTCTGGTCAATGTCGTAATCCATGACCATGTTGAAGGTGTGCGCTGCCGCTGCACCCATCCAACCACCGAACAGGGTGAGAAGAATCAGTCCAACGTGTACATGACCGCGATCAGCCTGAAGCATTGCGGGAATGGCCGCGACGAGCAGGAGCTCAATAATTCTTGGCTTAGTCAGTGCAATATACGCCTTGACTGTTTCCAACAAAGCAATGTCCCTTTCACGCGCCATAAACAAAGCCCCCCGTCTACAGGTAGTCGGATGCAACAGTCGGAAAGTTCCCGACGAATTTTTCCGCAAAATAAAATGAGGGGCAGGCAATCAGTTTACCGATAATCATAACGGTTCCAATAATGACCGTCGTAAAGCATGTGCGGCGCGCCCTCTGATACTTACCTTCGAGCTATTCTGCCCGGTTTAAACCGAGCGCACGTATTCCTAGTTAGTATGGAAGAGATCTTTACTCATCCATTTGGATACTAGGAGTCATTCACGTGACACTGTCGACTGAGCATGAAGCACGGGTTGTTCGCAACTACCCCTCGGACTGGTCTGACTTGGACACGAAGGCCGTAGATACGGCTCGTGTGCTGGCTGCAGATGCCGTGGAAAAGGCAGGTTCGGGACATCCCGGCACTGCTATGAGCCTCGCACCGCTGGCTTACTCTCTCTACCAGCGCGTTATGCGCCATGACCCGAAGGATACGAAGTGGATCGGCCGTGACCGTTTCATTCTCTCCTGTGGTCACACCTCTCTGACGCAGTACGTCCAGCTCTACCTCGGCGGTTTTGGCCTGGAGCTCGATGATCTGAAGGCGCTGCGTACGTGGGACGCTCTCACCCCGGGCCACCCGGAGTACGGCCACACTGACGGCGTGGAAATCACCACTGGTCCGCTGGGTCAGGGTCTGGCTTCGGCTGTCGGTTTCGCCATGGCTTCACGACGGGAACGTGGGCTGTTCGACCCGGAAGCTGCTCCGGGCGACTCTCCGTTCGACCACTACGTGTACGTCATCGCTTCTGATGGTGACGTACAGGAGGGTGTCACGGCTGAGGCTTGCTCGCTGGCCGGTACGCAGCAGCTGGGCAACCTGATTGTCTTCTGGGATGACAACGGCATCTCCATCGAGGACGACACCACTATTGCTTTCACCGAGAATGTGGCGGACCGCTACCGTGCTTACGGCTGGCAGGTCATTGAGGTCGACGGCGGCGAGGACGTCGCAGCACTCGAGGCTGCTGTCGAGGAGGCCAAGAAGGATACGGAGCGTCCGACCTTCATTCGCGTTCGCACTGTGATCGCTTACCCGGCTCCGACCAAGATGAACACCGGTGCTTCGCACGGTGCTGCTCTTGGTGGCGAGGAGATTGTCGGTATCAAGGAAGCTCTCGGCTTCGATACCGATAAGAGCTTTGACATCGCTGACGAGGTCATTGAGCACACCCGGAAGCTGGTTGAGCGCGGTGCTGAGGCTCACGCGCAGTGGCAGGTTAAGTTCGACGAGTGGGCTGCGGCCAACCCGGAGCGCAAGGCTCTGCTGGATCGTCTGACCGCCGGCGAGCTGCCAGAGGACTTCGACGCTGAGCTGCCGACGTGGGAGCCGGATGAGAAGGGTGTTGCCACCCGTAAGGCTTCTGAGGCCGCGTTGCAGGCACTGGGTAAGGCTCTGCCAGAGCTGTGGGGTGGCTCGGCTGACCTGGCTGGCTCCAATAACACTGTCCTGAAGGGTGAGCCGTCCTTCGGTCCGAAGTCCATCACCACCGGTACCTGGACCGCCGATCCGTATGGCCGTAACCTGCACTTCGGTATCCGTGAGCACGCCATGGGGTCGATTCTCAACGGCATTCTGCTCCACGGTGGGACCCGTCCGTACGGCGGCACGTTCCTTATCTTCTCGGACTACATGCGTCCGGCTGTCCGCCTCGCATCGCTGATGGGCATCTCCCCTATTTATGTCTGGACCCACGACTCCATTGGTCTGGGCGAAGACGGCCCGACGCACCAGCCTGTTGAGCAGCTGGCTTCACTGCGCGCGATCCCGGGTGTGTCCACCGTCCGTCCGGCTGATGCTAACGAGACCGCTCAGGCATGGGCCGCTGTTCTCGAAGGCGAGGCAGGCCCGAAGGCTCTGGCTCTGACCCGCCAGAACGTTCCGGTTCTGGAAGGCACGAAGGAAAAGGCTGCCGAGGGCGTCCGTCGTGGTGCATACGTGCTTGTCGACGGCTCCAAGGAGACCCCGGACGTCATTCTCATGGCTACCGGCTCGGAAGTTCACCTCGCCGTCGAAGCTGCTGACAAGCTGGCTAAGGAAGGCGTCAGCGCCCGCGTTGTCTCCGTTCCCTGTCTCGACTGGTTCGAGCAGCAGGACGAGGCCTACCGCGAGCAGGTCCTGCCGAAGGCCGTCCGCGCTCGCGTCTCGGTTGAGGCCGGTATTGCAATGCCGTGGTACCGCCATCTGGGCGACGCGGGTCGTGCTGTCTCCCTGGAGCACTTCGGCGCATCGGCTCCGTACAAGGAGCTGTTCGAGAAGTTCGGCATCACCGCAGAGGCTGTTGTCGATGCAGCCAAGGAGTCCATCGAGGCTGCTAAGTAAGTTTGTTAAACCTGGCGCTATCGGCCGCTGTCGGTACGGGATTTGTGAAAACCGAACCGAGCTCCGGTAGCGCCAGTATTGTTTGTGGCGCACAGTAGTTTAAAGACACACAGTATTTAGAGAAGTCTTTAGACAACGAAGCGGTATAGACAGAAAGGCGCTAAACACTATGGGAAACACCACGATGGAAGCACTCGCCAAAGTAGGAACCTCGGCGTGGCTCGACGATCTTTCGCGCCAGCGCCTCACCTCGGGCGATTTGAAGAATCTTATTGAAGAGCTGCGGGTTGTCGGTGTCACTACTAACCCGGCTATCTTTTCTTCGGCGATGACCGCCGGTGAGGACTACGACTCTCAGTTGGCACAGCTCACTGCAGAGGGCGCGAACCCGGCAGATGCTGTGTTCGCCATGGCAATCGACGACGTCCGCGACGCCTGCGACCTTTTCGCTGGTGTATCTGAACAAACCGACGGTGTCGATGGTCGCGTTTCCATCGAGGTCGATCCTCGCTACGCCGACAACTACGAGGCCACGATTGCGCAAGCCCGTAAGCTCTGGGAACGCGTCGGCAAGCAGAACGCGATGATTAAGATTCCAGCGACCGATGCTTCCCTGCCGGCTGTCACCCAGGCACTGTCCGAGGGCATTTCGGTAAACGTCACCCTGATTTTCTCGGTGGAGCGTTACCTGCAGGTCATCGATGCGTTTATCGAGGGAATCGAGCGTGCGAAGGACAACGGCGTGGACCTGACTTCGGTTCACTCGGTTGCGTCGCTGTTTGTTTCCCGCGTTGACACCGAAATCGATGCTCGCCTGGACAAGATTGGCTCCGAGGAGGCCCTGGCTCTGCGCGGCAAGGCCGGACTGGCGAATGCCCGTGCCGCCTACGCCAAGTTCGAGGAGACTTTCTCTGCGCAGAATATTCGCTGGGCACAGTTGGAAAACGCCGGTGCTAACCCGCAGCGCCTGCTGTGGGCTTCGACCGGTGTGAAGAACCCGGCTTACTCGGACACTCTCTACGTCACTGAGCTGGCTGCACCACAGACTGTGAACACCATGCCGGAGAAGACGCTGCGTGCTGCTGCTGGCTTCGAGGGCGAGGTTCGCGACGCCGTCAGCGGCCAGGGTGAAGCAGCCAATGCTGTGATGACTCAGCTCAGCGAGATTGGCATCGACCTGGATGACGTCTTCGCTGTCCTGGAGCGCGAGGGCGTGGAGAAGTTCGTGGACTCCTGGCAGTCCCTGCTCGAGTCGATTGCACAGCGCATGGAGCAGCTGAAGTAAGCCTTCGGCAGTGTTTTGGGTTGTCAGTTTTGCTACTTAACCCGCATTTTCAACGCTGGACATGAAAAAGCTCCCCGTACAGGGGAGCTTTTCTATTGGTGCTAGGACGCGGCGAAGGCGGGGCGCACGTCGGGCAGTGGGCGTTTCTCTTCCTTTAAGGCCCAGGCCATCACAACCGCGGAGATCACGGTGATGATTGAGGCAAAGATTGGCACAGCCGGCCAGGGAGCGCCCGGGATGGAGTCGGTCACGTCCAGCAGGTAGCTGAACAGGAAGAGCGCGACCAGTGCCAGGCCAATGGTGATCGATCCCGCACGGGAGCCCTTTGCGCCGACGACGGTGCCGATTGCGGTGCCCGCCACGGAAGACATCAGGAAGCTCAAGAAGACGCACAGAGCGGTAAGCAGGATTGTAGTGTAGTTCTGCCCAGAATCCTGAATCATGTACAGCTCCCCGTTGGTGTCCGGGAACAGGGCCGGTCCGGAGGTGACAATGAAGCTATCGAATCCCCGGTAGTAACCGGACTTATTCTGTTCGGTGACCATCGCCGCGACGATGAAGGCGGTAGCTACCAGCGATGTTCCCAAGATTGCGATGATTGCGGAGCGCACCCAGCGGGCGGTGCGCACGCCGTAGTCGCGCAGAGTGACCGAGCGCTGGGCGGTGATGAGGAAGAGGATGCCCAGCGCGATGATGCCCAGTAAGGTGTTGCCGGTGCCGCTGCCCACGAGCATGCGCCCGAAAGCCGAGTACAGGATGGCCACGGCGGCGACGCCGAGGAAGGTTTTCTTGTTGGTTGCGATGAAAGCCCCGGTGCTCATTTCTTGCTCCTTTCGATGTAGGCGGAGGTGCTAGCGAGGTCGATGAGGGCCGCGTGGTCGAGGTAGCTAACCTCAACACCGAGGGCGCGGGCATGCGCGGCGGTTGACGGGCTGAGCGCTGCAGCCAGAATCGCCTCGCAGCGCTCGCCGAGGATTTTCTTAGCGAGCACCGAGCCGGCCACCTGCGTCACGAGGTCCGCAGAGCCGCGCAGCACCGGATGGGTAGCGCGCAGCTTATCGACGTCATAGGGTCCGTACGCATCCTGCTTGTGGATGACAATCAAGGTGTCCACCAGGTCTGCGAGATCCTGGGAGTGCTGCGACGTGACCACAATGTCGGCCGATTCGGCGGCGTCGATAAGCATGCCGCGCAACATGGTGCGGTGCTCGACATCGAGGCCGTTGAAGGGTTCGTCGAAAAGCAATGCATCCTTGCCCGATGCGAGGGCGGCCGCAGCGATGAGCAGCTGGCGCTGGCCCAGGCTGAGCTTCTTGATGGGGGTGTCGCCGGGGAAATCTAGGAGGGACTCCGCGTGGGACACATCGAGTTGATCCCAGCCGGTGCGTAGGATGCGGAAATATTCGCGCGGGGTGGCGCCGAAGATTTGGGTGTCGGGTGCTGCCTTCGCCAGGGCAGCCGTAGGCATTTGCGCGAGGGTATGCAGGTAGTAGGTCTTGCCGGCGCCGTTGGGGCCAATCACGCCGTAGATGCTCATTTCTCCTCCTCCAGCATGGCGATGATGTCGTGGAGCGTAAGGCCGAGGATGGCGGCCTCCGCTTTTAACGGCTCGATGTAGGTGCGCTGGAACGCTTCACGACGCTCAGCTCGAATGCGCTCACGGGCGCCTGGGGTGACAAACATGCCGAGTCCTCTTTTCTTCTCCACGAGCCCCACCATCGACAGTTCCGTCATGGCCTTGGCAGCCGTGGTTGGGTTGACCTGATAGAACTCCGAGAGCTCCTTGGTTGAAGGGGCGCGATTTTCAGCCGCGAGCTCCCCGGACAGAATCATTGATTTCAGATCCTCGGCAATCTGGACGTAGATGGGCCGAGAATCCGCCTCCTTCGCCTGCATATCCACCTCCATGGTGTACGGGTATACCACCTATGTCATAAACCTAAAGCAGAAGAAAGGGGCCCGTCAAGGCCCCATCGAAGGAATCGGAAACGATTCCACCGGACTTTTCTCGATATGACATTATGTAAACCGTGAGTGATTCTCTGCAACGCAACGATCCGAACTCCCCTACTGCCAGTTCTCGGCACAACGGAGATGGCAGCACCAACCACCACGGATACATCAACCCGCTGCGCGACCCGCAGGATAAGCGCTTGCCGCGTATTGCGGGGCCGGGTGGCATGGTGATTTTCGGTGTGACGGGCGATCTGGCCCGAAAGAAGCTCCTTCCTGCCATTTATGACCTGGCCAACCGCGGTCTGCTCCCTGCCTCCTTCGCGCTAGTTGGCTACGGTCGTCGCGAATGGTCGAAGCAGGACTTTGAGGATTATGTGCGCACCGCAGTGGAACAGGGCGCCCGCACAGACTTCCGTGAGAGTGTCTGGCAGCGTCTGGCTGAGGGCATTCACTTTGTTACCGGTACCTTCACCGATGACGAGGCGTTCGATCGCCTGGCCGCGCAACTTGAGGAGCTCGATCGCTCCCGCGGCACCGCTGGCAACTGGGCCTACTACCTGTCCATTCCGCCAGCTAACTTCCCCGATGTCTGTCATCAGCTCGATCGGTCGGGGCTCGCGCAGTCGGGCGAGGATTATTGGCGTCGCGTGATCATTGAGAAGCCATTCGGCCACGACCTGGCCTCCGCTCAGGAACTCAACCGGATTGTGAACTCGGTCTTCCCAGAAGACGCCGTGTTCCGCATCGACCACTACCTGGGCAAGGAAACCGTCCAGAACATTTTGGCCATGCGTTTTGCCAACCAGTTGTTCGATCCGATGTGGAATTCCCACTACATTGACCACGTTCAGATCACCATGGCCGAGGACATCGGTTTGGGTGGTCGCGCCGGTTACTATGACGGTATCGGTGCGGCTCGTGACGTAATTCAGAACCACCTACTCCAGCTGCTGGCACTGGTGGCAATGGAAGAGCCCATCGCCTTTACCCCGGAAGAGCTGCAGGCGGAAAAGATTAAGGTTCTGCGTGCCGTCGAGCCAGTGCGTCCGTTTTCGAAATACACCGCACGTGGCCAGTACACCGCGGATTGGCAGGGCAGCAACTTTGTGCCGGGGCTGCGCGATGAGGAAGGATTCGACCCCGAGTCCACGACCGAGACCTACGCCGCTTGTACGCTCCAGATCAATTCTCGTCGTTGGGCCGGTGTCCCCTTCTACCTGCGCACCGGCAAGCGCCTCGGCCGTCGCGTCACTGAAATTGCGCTGGTCTTTAAGTCCGCACCGCACTTGCCTTTTGCGGAGACGATGACTGCCGCTCTCGGTCAGAACGCCATGGTGATTCGAGTCCAGCCAGACGAGGGCGTGCTCATGCGCTTCGGCTCGAAGGTTCCGGGCTCGGCCATGGAGGTGCGCGATGTCAACATGGACTTCTCCTACTCCGAGGTGTTTACCGAGCAGTCGCCAGAGGCCTACGAGCGCCTGATTCTGGATGCGCTTCTCGACGAGGCCAGCCTCTTCCCCACTAATGAGGAAGTCGAGCTGTCCTGGAAGATTCTCGACCCCATCATCGAGTACTGGGCCAAGCGCGGTCGTCCCGAGGGTTACCCCGCAGGTTCGTGGGGGCCGTCCTCCGCTGACCACATGCTTGAGCGCGACGGTCGCGCTTGGCGACGGCCATAGGTTGCCGACCTCTCAGTTCTTAAGAATTTTCTGACAGAAAGAACACTTTCATGATTGTCAATTTGCCAGACACTGACACCGCGAGCATTGCTCGTCAGTTGGTGCAGCTTCGAGAGCAGGGCGGCATCGTTACCACGGGCCGTGTCCTTACCCTGATCGTTTTGGCCAAAAGCGAAGACGACCTGGAAAACATTATTTCCACGGTCAACTCCGTTTCCCGCGAGCACCCATCCCGTGTGCTGGTATTGGTCTCTGATGATCCACGCCTGGACAATCGCCTCGACGCGGAACTCCGCGTCGGTGGAGATGCCGGTGCCGCTGAGATCGTCGTTATGCACATGTCCGGTGAGATTGGTCAGCACCACAGCTCTGTGGTGACTCCCCTGTTGCTGCCGGATACGCCGGTCGTGGCGTGGTGGCCGTCTGAGGCGCCTCAAGTCCCAGCGGCGACACCAATCGGCAGGATCGCCCAGCGCCGTATCACCGATTCGTTGTGTGACCCGAATAGTAACGCTATCTACACGCGCCGTACGGGCTACACGCCTGGCGATTCCGACCTGAGCTGGTCACGACTGACGAACTGGCGCGGTGTGTTGGCCTCGGCTTTCGACTTGCCGCCGCACTCGCCGGTGACCTCCGTGTCCATCTACGGTCCACAGGAGTCGCCATCGGTGGAGGTCGCCGCCGGCTGGTTGGCAGATCGCCTGGGGCTGCCGGTCAACCGTTACTCCACCGGGGAGAAGAAGATTCCGGTGGACAAAAAGGGCCGCGCCAAGCCACCGGTGACCTCGGTCGCGTTTGAGCGTGAAAATGGCCAGACTCTGCGCATCGATATTGAAAGCGCGACCACTGCATCGGTCACCAACGGAGAAAAGCCCCCGTTCAAGGTCGCATTGTCGCGTCCTACACGCTCCGAGTGTTTGGCAGAGGAACTGCGTCACCTCGATCACGACACTGCCTACGGACGCGCCCTGCGTGGTCTCAGCCAGATTCACACCGTAGGCATGCAGGCCCCAACGTCCACGATCACCAGCTTCGCGAACGAACCAGGAGTCTCTGACAAGTGACAACCGATAACGTCTCGAATACCGTCCCCGCCCCTCAGTACCATCGCGCCGCCGACCAGGCCGGCATCGTCGAGGCTGCACGTCAACGCTTCATCGATGCGGTTGTCGCCGTCCAGAATGGCAACGTCTCTCCGGTCACCGATGACGGTTTTGTACGCGTCGTTCTCACCGGCGGCGGCGCGGGTACTGCCCTGCTCAGTGCGCTTGCCGACGATTCTGGAGACATCGACTGGAAGCGAGTCCTGGTGTTCTTCGGAGATGAACGCTTTGTCGCTGCCGACTCGGCAGACCGCAACGCGCTGGCGGCCCGTGAGCGTCTCTTGTCCCCCGTCGGCGTTCCTGAGCAGAACATCTTCGAGTTTGCTGCTGCCGATAGCGGCGTGACCACCACGGAGGCCGCCGAAAGCTACGAAGCTATCGTTCGTCAGAAGGCTCCAAACGGCTTTGACCTGCACCTTCTTGGTATGGGCGGAGAGGGACACATCAACTCGATTTTCCCACACACCGCAGCGCTCGCTGAGCAGGAACGCTTGGTTGTGGACGTGCATAACTGTCCGAAGCCACCACCGACCCGCATCACGCTGACTATGCCGGCCATCGCCAGCTCTCAGCGTGTGTGGCTACTAGTAGCCGGTGGTGAAAAGGCCGAGGCGATTGCGGCGATCGCTCAGCAGGGCGACCCGGCGCAGTGGCCGGCGGCCGGGGTCCGCGGTGCTCAAGAGACCGTTGTCTTTGTTGACGATGCTGCGGCTGCACAGCTGTAGGCTGTCCCTGTACTCCTAAGCTCAGAAACAGCAAAATTCCCGTCGATAAGCGAAATGCTATCGACGGGAATTTTTATTACTTAAAGGCCTTCGGTGGGGCGTGCTGCGTGCAGAACCTACCAGCCGAAGGTATTGAACAGCAGCAACAGGACAATGCAGAGCAACCAGATAATCATGGTCACAATAGTGACGCGGTCAAGGTTCTTCTCCACCACAGTCGAACCGGACAGATTCGACTGCATACCGCCACCAAAGAGGCTGGACAGTCCGCCACCCTTACCCTTGTGGAGCAGGATGAACAGCGTCATCAGGATGGATGTGATGACCAGGACAATCTGAATGGCGAGGTACACGCGCACTTCCTTTTGAAACGTCGCTTCTTTAAGAACTCCAACTATACTAGCGCAATTGCTTCGCTGGCTAGGTATTCCCCAGCCGCCATTTCTAGCCGGAGTTGCGCAGTGCAGTTGCCAGACCATTCATGGTCAGCTGAATGCCCCGACGCACCTTGTCGCGGTTATCGCCAGCACGGTAGCGACGCAGCATCTCCAGCTGGATGATGTTCAGCGGCATGAGGTATGGGAAGCGCATGTCCACCGAACGCCTGAGCAGCGGGTTGTCCTCCAGCAGGTGCTTGTACCCGGTTACCTTCAGGAACATCTCCAAAGTCAGGTCGAACTCAGCCTTGATGATGCCGTAGATGCGCTCGCCGTCGGCCTTATCTTGGCACAGGCTAGCGTAAGCACGCGCCAGGTTCAGGTCAGCCTTGGACATGACCTGCGCCATGTTCGACAGCACCGAATTGAAGAACGGCCAGTCCTCGTTGAGCTGCCGGAGCTCAGCCAGGCGGGAACCGTCCTCGTCCTCGCCGATCCACTCCTGCAGTGCAGAGCCGACACCAAACCAACCCGGCACCATAGAACGCTGCTGCGACCAGGACAGTACCCACGGAATTGCGCGCAGGTCAGAAATGGTCTGGGTCTGCTTGCGTGAGGTCGGACGCGAACCGATGTTCAGGCTGCCGATCTCATCGACCGGAGTCGACGACGTGAAGAAGTCAATAAAGCCCGGGTCCTCGTGCATGAGCTTCGAGTAGGCCTCACGAGACAGGTCGGAAATCTCCGACATGATCTCATGGGCGCGAGCTGGGTTCTTCAGGTCATCGACGTCGAGCAGAGTCGACTCGATAGTTGCCGAAACCAGCGCGGCGAGGTTCCTGCGTGCCGCTGCAGGGTGACCATACTTAGCAGAGATAATCTCGCCCTGCTCGGTGATACGCACCGAACCCTGGACTGCACCCGACGGCTGCGCCAGGATTGCCTCGTAGGACGGTCCGCCACCACGGCCGACGGTACCTCCGCGACCGTGGAAGAGACGCAGGCGAATGTCGTTGGCCTTCGCGGCTGCCACGATGGCGACCTCCGCGTCGTAAAGCGCCCAGTTTGCAGCGAAGTACCCGCCGTCCTTATTGGAGTCGGAGTAGCCGAGCATGACTTCCTGCAGATCTCCGCGCGCAGAGACGTATGCCCGGTAGACCGGAATGTCCCACGCAGCACGCAGCACGTCGGCACCAGCCTGCAGGTCTTCGATGGTTTCGAACAGCGGGATGACGTCTACAGAACCGGCCGGCTGGGAGCCATTCGGTCGAATCAGGCCGACCTCTTTGAGCAGAATCATCGGCTCCAGCAGATCGGAAACCGATGTACACATCGAAATGATGCAGTGCGGTACCGCGTCGCGGCCGTACTTGCGCACCGCACGAGATGCCGCACGCATAATGCCTAGCTCGCGAGCCGTAGCTTCGGAAAGATCTGCGGAAGTCGAAACCAGCGGACGGGAGGACTGCAGTTCCTTGGTCAGCAGCTCTACCTTGTCAGCTTCCTTCAATCCCGCGTAGTTGTCCACCACACCAGCAGCGGAGAATAGCTCGGTGAGGATTTCCTCGTGAGAGTCCGAATTCTGACGGATATCAATCGAGTACAGGTGGAAACCAAATACCTCAACTGCATCCATCAGATCGCGCAGACGGTGATCGGCGATGAGATCATCGTGGCTGGAACGCAGTGAGTCGTCGATAATCGAGAGCTCTTCAAGCAAGTCCTCGGCGCTGTCATACGGAGTGAACTCCGACCAGTCGCCCTCGATGATGGACTCATCGAAGAAGTTCACCGCTGTTGCCGCCACGCGACCGCGGATACCGTGAACCGCACGACGGTACGGCTCATCTTCACGGTTTGGTACGTCATTGTGGCCCCGGCTGGCCAAGGCGACCAGATCGACGGTGACCTTAGTCAGGCGGTCACTGAGACTGAGTTCGCGCTCCAGCAGGTGCAGCTGCGAGAAATAGTGACGCAGGATGGTGCCCGCTGCTCGATCGGAGGCGTAGCGCAGTGTCTCCTCCGTCACGTATGGGTTGCCATCGTGGTCACCGCCAATCCACGAGCCCATACGAATCGTTGGGTTAGCCTGCAGCTTGTCGCCGCCGAGCTGACGCAAGTGCTTGACGACGTCCCGGTTAATCTGTGGCACAGCTTCCAGCAGAGAAAGCTGGTAGTAGCGAAGACCAACCTCGACCTCATCGCGAATATCCGGGCGGTTCATGCGAATCAGAGCCGTCTGCCACAGCGTCAGGATACGGCGGCGGATGTCGGCGTCAATCTCAGCGAGTCGGCCCGCGGTGCGTGCATTCAGCGGGGCTGCCTGGATCTCGTGGCGGCGCCGCATTGCGGCCGTGATGTGCTTCTGCACATCGAACACTGTACGACGACGAGTTTCCGTTGGGTGTGCGGTCAGAACAGGGACGACCTCAATGTGGTCCATCATGTCCGCAATAGCGCTGCCAGAAACCTTGGCGTCGCGAAGCTTCTGCCATGTTGCCTCCAGCGTGGAGTCCTGCGGCGGATCGCCAGCATCGAGCGATGCCTCGATGCCCAGCTCCTCGTGCAAATCCTCAGCGAGGTTAGCCAAAAGTGCGAAGTGCGTGAAAGCACGGATGACCGGGCTTGCCTCGGCCGGGTCTATGTCACGGAAGAGGCCGGCGAGTTTCTCGATATCGCCATCGCCACGATGGAGTTCGAAGGCTGCGCGGCGAGCATTTTCGACCAGGTTAAAGACCTCGTCGCCCTCTTGCTCGCGGATTACCTGTCCGAGAATTCGACCCAGGTGGCGAATATCCTCCCAGAGCAAGTCCTGCTGCTTCGCGGTAACGGTCGATGAGGATTGCTCATTGTTTGCAGTGTTTCGGTCAGCGTCACGATGTACTTGTTCGTTCATTGAGCACGTCCTTTTAAAATTGCCGGGCATTCAAAGTGGAAAGCCTCGGGAAATGTATTGCGCTGAATTATTGCCATTCGGTGTGTCTGGGTAGAGTCCGCCTAAAGGCAATAACCCCGAATCGGTTTTATGAGAATCAATAAAACCAATCCGGGGTCGCGCATGGCGCCTATCTTATCAGTTGATCTGATTTTATATGTAGTTAGGCGTTCTGAGCGGCATCTGCAGCAAGTGCACAGAGCTTGGCGAATGCTTCACCGTCGAGCGAAGCACCACCGACGAGGCCACCGTCGACGTCGGGCTTGCCGACGATCTCAGCGACGTTCTCGGCCTTGACGGAACCACCGTAGAGAATGCGCATCTCCTTAGCAATGTTCTCATCCGCAATTTCAGCGATGGTCTCACGGATAGCTGCACAGACCTCCTGCGCGTCTGCAGCCGATGCGACCTTACCGGTGCCGATAGCCCAGACCGGCTCGTAAGCGATGACGGTCTTGGCCAGCTCAGCGTTGGTCAGGTTAGCCAGGGAGCCCTTGACCTGAGAGACAACGTACTCAACGTGCTCTTCAGCCTCGCGAACCTCTAGCGGCTCGCCGACACAGACGATTGGGTTCATACCCTCGCGCAGTGCTGCCTTGGCCTTCTTTGCGACCAGCTCATCGTCTTCTGCGTGCATATCGCGACGCTCGGAGTGACCGACGACGACCCAAGTACAGCCGAGCTTTGCCAGCATCGAGGAGGAAATCTCGCCGGTGTAAGCGCCGGACTCGTGGACTGAGACATCCTGAGCACCGTAGGTAACGCCGAGCTTATCGCCCTCAACCAAAGTCTGGACCGAACGCAGGTCGGTAAACGGTGGGATGACGGCGACGTCAACCTTGTCGTAGTACTCCTTCGGCAGAGCGAACGCGAGTTTCTGCACCACACCGATAGCCTCGAGATGGTTCAGGTTCATCTTCCAGTTACCAGC
The DNA here is from genome assembly GCF_001838325.1 of Corynebacterium sp. HMSC074C05. NCBI lineage: Bacteria > Bacillati > Actinomycetota > Actinomycetes > Mycobacteriales > Corynebacteriaceae > Corynebacterium > Corynebacterium sp. HMSC074C05. Next base: position 410,469 of record NZ_KV836292.1, on the reverse strand, counting down.
AATAAATGGTGTACGTGCCATAGTGGTGGAATTCACTTCCCTATCAATTAGTGGATTTTTAAGCGATGAAAACCAAGTGGTGGGAATATCTTAGTCTTCCAGGACGGAGACGCCCGGCAGAGTCTTACCCTCGAGGAACTCCAGCGAAGCGCCACCGCCGGTGGAGATGTGGCTGAAACCTTCCTCGTTCAATCCCAGGGTACGTACTGCCGCTGCGGAGTCGCCGCCACCGACGACGGAGAAGCAACCGTTGTTAGTGGTGGCATCGATGATGGCCTGTGCAACCTGGCGGGTGCCAGCTGCGAAAGCCTCCATCTCGAACACGCCCATCGGGCCGTTCCAGAACACAGTCTTGGACTCAGCCAGCACCTTGCCGAATGCCTCAGCGGAAGCCGGTCCGATGTCCAGACCCATCCAGCCTTCCGGAATCTCGGTGGCGTCTACAACCTTGTTTTCAGCGTCAGCAGCGAACTTGTCGGCCACGACTACGTCGGTTGGCAGAACAATCTTGTCGCCGTAGCGGTCCAGCAAATCCTTACAGGTGTCAATCATTTCTTCCTGCAGCAGGGATGCGCCAACGGCGTAGCCCTTGGCAGCCAGGAAGGTGAAGCACATGCCGCCGCCGATGACCAGGGAGTCAACCTTCGGCGCGAGAGCCTCAATAACACCCAGCTTGTCGGAAACCTTGGAGCCGCCGAGCACGACGGTGTACGGCTTTTCCGGGGTCTCTGCAACCTTGCGCAGAACCTCAAGCTCAGCCTGAACCAGGTTGCCGGCGTAGTGCGGCAGCTTCTTCGCGACATCGAAGACGGAAGCCTGGGCGCGGTGAACAACACCGAAACCATCAGAGACAAATGCGCCGTCCGGAACAAGTGCAGCCAGTTCGGCTGCGAACTCGGCGCGCTCTGCCTCGTCCTTGGAGGTCTCGCGCGGATCGAAGCGGACGTTCTCCAACAGAAGTACATCGCCCTCGGTCAGACCATTAGCGCGCTCGTGCGCGTCCTCACCGGAGACATCACCGGCGAGCGCGACGTACTGCTCCAGACGCTCAGAGAGAGCCTCAGCGACCGGGGCCAGGGAGAACTCGGACTTAACCTCGCCCTTCGGGCGACCCAGGTGAGCCATAACAACGACCTTGGCGCCGGCGTCGACAAGAGCGGACAGAGTGGGCAGTGAAGCATCGATTCGACCCGGATCGGTGATTACGCCGTCCTTCAGCGGAACGTTAAAGTCGGAGCGGACGAGGACGTAACGGCCTTCAATACCTTCGTTGATCAGGTCTTTGACAGTCTTAACAGTCATCTCAATGAAATCCTTGTGAAAGTGTGTAAAAAACGGGCCGTGGGTGGCGTGCCCTACTCAGGCACAACCACCCCGGCCCGTTCGGGGTCTGGGATTAACCAGGTGTGTTATTAGAGGCGCTCACCGACGTAGACAGCCAGGTCGACGAGGCGGTTGGAGTAGCCCCACTCGTTGTCGTACCAGGAGACAACCTTGACCTGATCGCCGATGACCTTGGTCAGCGGTGCGTCGAAGATCGAGGAACGCGGGTCGCCCTCGATGTCCTTGGAAACGATTGGGTCCTCGTTGTAGCCCAGAACCCCCTTGAGCTCGCCCTCAGCAGCTTCCTTGATGGCAGCGTTGACGGACTCGACGGTGACCTCGTTCTTAGCAGTGAAGGTCAGGTCGGTGACAGAGCCGGTCGGGGTCGGAACACGCAGTGCGTAGCCGTCCAGCAGGCCCTTGAGCTGCGGCAGAACCAGAGCAACTGCCTTTGCAGCGCCGGTGGAGGTCGGAACAATGTTCAGAGCAGCAGCGCGAGCGCGACGCAGGTCCTTGTGCGGAGCGTCGTGCAGGCGCTGGTCACCGGTGTATGCGTGGATGGTGGTCATGAGACCGCGCTCGATGCCGAACTTGTCGTCCAGAACCTTAGCCATCGGAGCCAGGCAGTTGGTGGTGCAAGAAGCGTTCGAAATGATGTTGTGCTTCTCCGGGTCGTAGTCAGTGTGGTTGACGCCGACAACGAAAGTTGCGTCTTCGTTCTTAGCCGGAGCGGAGATGATGACCTTCTTGGCGCCAGCCTCGATGTGAGCCTTGGCAGCGTTGGCATCGGTGAAGAAACCGGTGGACTCAATGACGATGTCGACCTTGTGCTCGCCCCACGGCAGGTCCTTCGGGTCGCGCTCAGCGTATGCGGCGATGCGCTTGCCGTTGACGGTGAGGGACTCATCGTCGTAGGTGACCTCTGCGTCAAGCTTGCCCATGATGGAGTCGTACTTGAGCAGGTGAGCCAGGGTCTTGTTATCAGTGAGGTCGTTTACAGCAACGACTTCCAGGTCAGCGCCCGCAGCGAGCAAGGAGCGGAAGAAGTTGCGGCCAATGCGACCAAAACCGTTAATACCTACACGAACCGTCACAATAATCTCCTTAATGGATTGGCGAATCGATGCCACTTGTCAGGGCGCTGATTGCGCTCCAACAGGTTCACTACAGAAGTGTACGTTGGGTTTTTCATTCGCGCAGCGATGCTTTGGCGCAAAAATCCCAAATAAACGGAGATTCATCCAAATTTCCGCACCTGACTAGGCATAACAGGTGCTTTACTCGTCAACTTCTTTGTCAAAAAGTTCGTCTGTAACGACTGCAGTTGTGGGGGGAATTCCGAGTTCGTTTGCTCTTTTGTCCGCCATGGAGAGCAAACGCCGGATGCGTCCTGCGACTGCGTCTTTGGTCATTGGCGGATTGGCTAGCTGTCCAAGTTCTTCTAATGATGCCTGCTTGTGCTCGATGCGCAGCTGTCCTGCAGACACCAAGTGATCTGGTACATCGTCGCCGAGAATCTCTAGAGCGCGTTCTACTCGTGCTGCCGCAATAACGGCCGCACGAGCTGAGCGCCGCAGGTTGGCATCGTCGAAGTTTGCCAAGCGGGTGGCCGTAGCCCGCACTTCACGACGCATTCGCTGTTCTTCCCATTGCAGGCGAGTAGTCTGGGCTCCCATTCGCGTGAGGAGCGCACCAATCGCATCGCCCTCCCGGATGATAACTCGATCGCCACTGCGGGACTTATTTTCCTTGCTCTTAGCCGTAATTCCGAGCCTACGAGCACATCCCACCAATGCGAGTGCCGCTTCAGCAGAAGGAGCAGTGACTTCCAAAGCTGAGGAACGCCCCGGCTCAGTCAGTGAACCATGTGCCAAAAATGCACCCCGCCATGCAGCTTCCTGATCAATCTTCTGCCCCATGATCAGCTTGCGTGGTAGCCCACGTACGGGATGTCCTGCAGAGTCAATCAGGCCAGTTTGCCTAACGACGAGTTCCGCGCCATCGGTTACCCGCACGATGTACTTCGAGGTCTTTCGCAACCCACCGGGAGACAAGACATTGAGGCTGGCTTTGACATCGTAGAGTTCGGCCAGCATGGAGCGTAGGCGGCGTGCGACAGCGCCGGAATCCAACTCAGCCTCCAGCACAATCGAACCTGCCACCAGGTGGAGTCCTCCCGCAAAGCGGAACAGGGTCGCAATCTCCGCTGCCTGAGCGCTTTCCTGCGAAACTGACACGCGGGCTAGTTCGTCTTTGACCTTCGCCGTCAATGCCACGATGCTGTCCATCCTCATTTCATGTGTACGAGCTGGGTTTGGGCCTGGCTAATTTAGGTTTAATTAACCCCATTTGAGCTCTAGCAATAAACCTCAAGGATAGTATCCTGAACCAATCGAGTGGCAATTAGCTGATCGCCTGCTGCATCCCCGCAGGAGAATGCAGAAATACCCTCGATTGGCCGGACGCTTTAGAGGAACTGACGAAGTGCAGTAGCTAGCTTCTCCGGCGAATGCCGGCCCGTCAGAGCGCCGTAGTCGTCCACTTCTTGCACATCGGCGAAGACAACTTTCGCGTCTAGGCTGTCCGCCGCTCGCTGCAGGTATTCCCGTTCGGTATCCGCGAGCGGCGTGTTGTCGTCGACAAGCACGTAATTGAGCTTCAAGTTAGGTGCATGCTGCGTGAGCATATGGATGTGCCGTTCGGAAGAAAAACCGGCGGTCTCCCCCGGCTCGGCGACCAGATTAAGCACCACGACGGTTGTGGCATTGGTTTCTTGCAGAGCGTCCCGCAACCCGGGCACCTGAAGATGTGGCAGAACCGAAGTGAACCACGAACCCGGACCCAGCGTCACCAAGTCAGCATTGAGGATAGCTTCAATGGCCTCCTCGGATGCCGGCGGCGCCTCAGGAATCAGCCGGATTCGACGCACCTGGCCAGGCGTGGTCGCCACTGCGACCTGGCCACGGACTTGGCGCACGACGCGAGCATCCTGCTCCAGGCCAACGACTTCGGCCTCAATCTCTAACGGGATTGGCGACATGGGCACGACGCGACCTTGGATTTGCAGCAACCGGCCAATTTCGTCAAGTGCGTCGACTTCATTTCCCATCACACTGGTGAGGCCAGCAATGATCAGATTCCCAATCGCATGCCCTGCGAGTGCGCCAGTTCCGCCAAAGCGGTGCTGCAGTGTCTTTTCCCACAGATCTCCTTTTTCCGTATCTGCGGAAAGCGCGGCGAGCGCCATGCGAAGGTCTCCAGGGGGAATCTGCCCCAGCTCACGACGAAGGCGACCGGAGGATCCTCCATCGTCGGCAACTGTGACCACCGCTGTGACATGGTCCGCAACTTGACGGTCAGCTCTCAGCGTGGCAAATAGGCCATGACCGCCACCCAGACTGGTAATTGATGTCAATTTCTACACCTCCACGAAAACCGCTAATTGCGGTCAATATCGCGGTGGACGACGTTGACGTTGATCCCGGAAACTCCCTCGAGCTTCTTAGCCAGCGCCTCCGACATGGCCACACTTCGGTGATGGCCTCCGGTGCATCCCACAGCGATAGTCATAAAACCCTTGCCCTCACGGCGGTAACCGGGCAAAACCAATTCAATCAAGTTTGTGACGTTGTCCAAGAACCCCTGAGACTCCGGTTGGGACAGTACGTAGTCGGCCACTGCTTTGTTGGTACCGCGGCCCGCACGCAGCTCAGGTACCCAATAGGGGTTGGGGAGAAAACGGACGTCGAAAAGCATGTCGGCATCGCGCGGCGCACCGTGCTTAAACCCAAAGGACTCGATGGTAATCTGTTGAATCTTGCTAGCGGTATCCGACAGCTGATGCTCTAACTCACGGCGCAAATCGTGCACGCTCATGTCAGAGGTATCCACTACTAAATCCGACATGCCCTTTATGGGCAGCAGCATCTGACGTTCAGCTGCAATACCCTGTGAAAGCGTGCCATTTTCCTGCAGCGGATGTGTGCGACGGACTGAGTCGTAGCGGGCGATGAGGGTGTCGTCGTTAGCATCAAAGAAGATGACATAGGGCTGGCGCCCCTCATTGCGGAGTCCGTCGAGCACCTCCCCCAAACTGCCCGCGAATGCGCGCGAGCGAACGTCGGTGACGATAGCGAGGCGCTCTACTGGAGAGTCCGCCTCAAACGACAACTCGACCATGCGCATAATCAACTCCGGGGGCAGGTTGTCTGCGACATACCAGCCCATCTCCTCCAAGACGCTGGCGGCCGTATTGCGTCCGGAACCGGACATGCCGGTAATCAGCACAAGTGACTTTTCAGCCTGAGGGGAATAACCCGAAGTAATCATGCCATCACTCTAATACAATTCCGCCCAACCGCTCTCGGTTTTACTAGCGGAAGTAAACCCACTAGCACTGTTTCAAGTGCGGTTTTAGCCACTTGTTTACCTACTTCTACGCCTATTCCCCGGAGCCAACATCTGATTTTGGTTCCGACGATTTTTCGTCTGGGTGGAGGTAATCGTAGACAGTTTTCGCGAGCATTGGCCCGAAACCATCGACCTCTTCGATCTGCTCGACGCTGGCTTTCTTCAGCGCCGCAACAGAGCCAAAGTGCTTGACCAACTCACTGCGGCGTGCTGGCCCCAGCCCTTTAATGCCATCGAGTACCGAAGAGCGCATGCGTTTAGAGCGCTGCTGGCGGTGATAATTAATGGCAAAGCGGTGCGCCTCATCACGAATTCGCTGAATAAGGTACATCGCTTCCGAATTGCGCGGCAGAATGAGTGGCTCATCATCGTCGGGAATCCACAGCTCTTCTAAGCGCTTGGCAATACCCACGAGCGTCACATCGGTGACCTCAAGTTCATCGAGTACCGCCTGAGCGGCTGCGACCTGCGGTGCACCACCGTCGACAATGAACAACTGCGGCGGGTAGGCAAATTTGCGGCTACTCCTCGACTGCTCATCGACGGCATCAGTCGTCTCTTCGACGAACATTTCGCTGGCATCATCGGGCATGGCGAGCTTGTCCTCGTTATGGCGCAGAAAACGACGGCGCACCACCTCAGCAATGGAGCCGACGTCGTCGGAGCGACCGTCGCCCGCTGCATCCTTGATACGGTAGCGGCGATAGTCGGACTTCTTGGGCAATCCGTCCTCGAAGACCACCAACGAGGCCACCACATCGGTACCTTGAATATGCGAGATGTCAGTGCATTCGATACGCAGCGGCGCTTCATCCATAAACAGCGCGTCCTGAAGTTCGGAGAGAGCCTGCGATCGAGTAGTTAGATCTCCACTTCGCTTTAGTTTGTGCTGGCGTAGCGCTTCAGCTGCATTTTTCTGCACGGTCTCCATGAGTGTCCGCTTGTCACCGCGCTGCGGGACCCGAATGTCCACATTGGTGCCACGAATATCGGCCAAAAATGCAGCAACCTCCTCAAGATCGTCGGGCGTGGCCTGGACGAGAATTTCGCGTGGCACAACTTGGGCGGCAGTGGTCGATTCATCGCCGTCGACATCCGCGTGCTTGGCGGCATCGCCATAGAACTGTGTCAGGAACTGCGTTAGCAGCCCACCCAAGCTGGGGTCAGTCTCTCCCTCTCGAAACTCTGTAGTCGCGTATTCGCCGGACTTCTCCACTACCCAGCCGCGCTGACCGTAAATACGTCCTGCCCGAACGTGGAAAATCTGCACGGCCGCTTCCAGTTCGTCGGTTGCTAGCGCAATAAAATCGGCATCGGCGGCGTCGGAAAGCACGACTGACTGCCGCTCCATGACCTTGTCGATGGCAGCGAGGTTGTCGCGCAGGCTCGCGGCGCGCTCGAAGTCTAACTCGGCGGCAGCTTCCTCCATTTCCTTCTTCAAGCGCCTGGTGACCGGGCCCGTATTCCCGGACATGAAGCTGGTAAAACCACGGACAATTTCGCGATGTTCCTCGGCACTGACACGGCCGACACAAGGCGCCGAGCATTTGTCGATATAGCCGAGCAAACAGGGCCGCCCCAGGGCCTGTTGCCGGTTGAAGACACCCTTGGAACAAGTGCGGGCCGGGAAAACTCGTGTCAGCAAGTCGAGCGTTTCTCGGATGGCCCAAGCGTGTGAATAGGGGCCGAAATAACGCACGCCCTTCCGGCGCGGTCCTCGGTAGAGAAACAGCCGCGGGTACAGCTCGCCGACGCTGACGGCCAGCATCGGATACGACTTATCGTCGCGGTACATCACGTTGAACCGCGGATTAAAGCGCTTGATCCAGGTGTACTCCAACTGCAGCGCTTCGACCTCATTGTGGACAACAGTCCACGTCACCTTCGAAGCGGACTGCACCATTTGGCGCGTGCGGGGATGCAGCCGAGTTAAGTCCTGGAAATAGTTAGACAGACGCGCACGGAGATTCTTCGCCTTGCCGACGTAGAGAACGCGTCCGGTTGAATCGAGAAAACGGTACACCCCCGGCTCCGTGGGAATGGTGCCGGGGGCGGGACGGTACTGAGAAGGGTCAGTCACTTACGGTGTCCTTAAAACATGTCCTTGGGTTAGTCCTCCGGCATGAACTTGTCTTCAAGTTCACGGAACCGGCGGATGTCTTCCACGACGCGGTTGCCGTCGGCTGACTGGAGCGCGAGCATCGGCACAAACTCAAAGTCTGGCAGCTCCAAGCGAGCCCAGCGGGACTTCTTTGGAAAACTCAGACCGTAGATATCGACCCATGGGTAGAACTTTGCATTGAGCAGATTGCGGACTTCCACGCCCGTGGCATTTACGCGAACGCGAGCCCGAGTCAGCAGCAGGATTACCCCGGCGATGATTAAACCAATCATTGGGAAAGCCAGCTGGTCAATAGTCGTCACCGAAGCGCCGGTGTTACCAAAATCCACCACGATGCCCATGAAGATATGGATAGCGAAGACTACAACTGCAGCGATAATCGCCCACAGACGCAGCTTTTGCGAGGTGATTTCCAACAGCCATTTGTCTTCACTACCGGTGTCGACGGCAGTCGAATTGCTGTGGCGTTCGGAGTTACCCATTCTTACTCAGCTCCACCTTCACGAAGAGACTTCAACACGGCGACGGTATGCAGCGCTGCGGCCATGGCCTCGCGACCTTTATTCTCCACAGCTCCCTCACCGCCGGCACGATCAATTGCCTGCTGTTCAGTGTTGCAGGTCAATACACCATTGCCAACAGGTGTCCCACAGTCCAGTGCAATCCGCGTCAGCCCCTCAGTCACCGAGTCACAGACATAGTCGAAGTGCGGCGTACCACCGCGGATAACGCATCCCAGCGCCACCACGGCGTCGTGAGTTTGCGCGAGCTGCTGTACCACAACTGGAATCTCCAGAGCACCGACGACAGTCACATCCGTGACTACAGCGCCGGCCTCCTCGGCCTGTGCCAGCGCTTCACGACGAAGCTGCCCAGTAATCTCCTCGTTCCAGTGAGAGGTGACCAGACCGACGGTCACACCAGTGGAATCGGGAACGGTAATTTCAGGAAGACCTGCGCCACTCATCTACTGTGCTCCTTCTGTCGACATGCCGTGGGTCTCCATGTACTCATCCAACCAAGGAAGTTCATGGCCCATGCGTTCGCGCTTTGTCAACAAGTATTTCAAGTTATCCTCGTTGACCTCAACTGGCACCGGTACCCGGCGGCTCATCTCCAGTCCATAACCACCTAGGCCGGCACGCTTGGTCGGATTGTTCGTCAGCAGCGCCATAGAGGTGACCCCAAGATCCTGCAGAATCTGTGCACCAGTGCCGTACTCGCGGGCGTCCGACGGCAAACCGAGTGCGAGATTGGCATCAACGGTGTCAGCGCCTTCATCTTGCAGGTGGTAGGCCTGCAGCTTCGGCATCAGACCAATGCCTCGGCCTTCGTGACCGCGCATGTAGAGAATGACGCCGCGCCCTGCCTCGTGGACCATGCGCATGGAGTTGTGCAGCTGCTGACCGCAGTCGCAGCGGCGAGATCCCAATGCGTCGCCGGTGAGGCATTCGGAGTGCACACGCACGAGGACATCCTGGCCATCGTTGGAAGACACATCCCCCACAACGAGAGCGACATGCTCGACACCGTCGATAAGGCTGCGGTAACCAATGGCACGGAACTCGCCGTAGTCGGTCGGCAGCTTGGTTTCGACAACGCGCTCAATCAGGTGCTCGTTGTGGCGACGGTATTCGATGAGCTGCTCGATGGAAATCAGCGCTAAATCGTGCTCGTCGCAGAAGCGACGTAGTTCCTCCGCGCGAGCCATGCCGGTCGGGTCTTCCTCGGAGACAACCTCACACAGCACACCGGCAGGACGAAGCCCTGCCAGGCGGGCGAGATCGACCGCAGCCTCGGTGTGGCCGGCACGGACGAGGACGCCACCATCGCGAGCTCGCAACGGAACCACGTGTCCCGGTCGGGTGAAATCGTGCGGGCTGGACGTGGGGTCAGCCAGAGTACGAATGGTGTTCGCACGATCTGTGGCGGAAATGCCGGTCGTACCGGTGTTGGCATCCACGGTCACTGTATATGCGGTACCGCGGGCATCCTCATTCTCCGACACCATCGGTGGCAGATTGAGACGCTCGCAGTCCTCGGCGGTCAGCGGTGCACAGATGTAACCAGAGGAATAGCGAACCATAAAGGCAACAAGTTCAGGCGTTGCCTTCTCTGCGGCGAAGATAATGTCGCCCTCGTTCTCACGATCTTCATCGTCGACGACGACCACGGCCTTACCGGCTGCGATGTCCGCAATGGCCCGTTCAACAGAATCGAACTTAATCACAGTCTTGTAGCTTATCTTTCCAACATTTTCTCGACGTACTTGGCTAGCACATCGACTTCCAAATTGACCTTGGTGCCTACTGCGGTCGAACCAATAACGGAGTCCGTCAGCGTCGTCGGTATCAGACTGACCTCAAAGAACCCCTCGCCTACTGCAGAGACAGTCAACGAGGTGCCATCCACGGCAATTGAGCCCTTTTCCACGACATACTTGGAGAGCTGCTCCGGCAGAGAAATCCGCACTACTTCCCAGCGTTCCCCTGGCGTGCGCGAAATAACCTCGCCGGTGCCATCGATATGTCCCTGCACGATATGGCCGCCGAGGCGTTGCCCTACTGCGGTTGCACGTTCGAGGTTGACCTTGGAACCGACCTCAACCTGGCCGAGACTCGACCTATCCAGAGTCTCTTGCATGAGATCAGCGGTAAAGAAGTCATCGCCAAACTCCACGACGGTCAAACAAACGCCATTGACAGCAATGGAGTCACCGTGGTGCACGTCGTCAAGCACGGTGGTCGCGCGAATGGTCAGAGTAATGGAATCGGCTTCGCGGTGGATTTCGCGAATTTCGCCGAGCTCCTCAACAATTCCCGTAAACATAGTGGTCAGGAAAATCCTTTACCGTTTGTTATAAATTGAAAGATTTTTACAAAACTAACTCTAGCCGGTCTACCCGCGATCTTTGCCACTGCGGAGTGCCGTGATCAAGATGTCGTCCCCCAGAGTCTCGACCGCGACGGTACGGAAACGGGAGATGTCAGTGATGGAGGTCTCGTGGTTGGCCGATGTCACTGGCAGGCCAGCGCCGAGAAACGCCGGGGCAATGTAGGACTCAATCGCGTCGACAGCATCGGCTTCTAAGAAAGCGCCGGCGAGCCGTGGGCCGCCTTCTACCAGCACGTCAATAAGCCCCATATCCGCCATTGTCTCCAGCGCCACTTCCACATCGTGAGTGCGAATGTGGCGGAAGTTATCGCCACGGATATTCGCATCGGCGGCGACCTCCGATGTACCAATCGCGATGCGCAGAGGCTGCGTTGACAGCTCCTCGCCGTCTGGTGTGCGCGCGGTCAATCGCGGATTGTCGGCGAGCACTGTTCCCGTTCCGACGACAATCGCTTGCCGACGTGCACGATCTACATGTACCCGTGCCCGCGCCTGCTCCCCCGTAATCCACTGCGAGGTGCGGTCGGTAGCGGCGGCGAAACCATCCAGCGTGCCCGCTGTCTTCAACGTGATGTGTGGGCGCCGAGTGCGCTGCCAGTGTAACCATGGACGTAAGTAGCCGGCGGCTACTCGGTCACGCTGGAATTCTTCAACGACCTCGATATCTTTATAACGCAACCACTCGCTGCCGCCAGCGGCGACGGGATTAGGATCGGCGACCGCAAATATGACGCGGGAAACACCGGCTGCCGCAAGTGCCTCGGTGCACGGTGGTGTACGGCCGATATGATTGCACGGCTCTAGTGTGACCACTGCAGTGCCGCCCTGAGCTCGTGCCCCAGCCATCTCCAATGCCTGTGGCTCTGCGTGTCGCCCGCCTACAGGCTCAGTTCCGGCCACACCGACCGCGATCCCTGCGGTATCGAGAATGACGCAACCAATCGGTGGATTGGGATAGGTGGTGCCTTGAACCCGCTGGCCGGCTTCTATGGCCAATGCCATAGCTTGGGCGTCAGTCAGCGGCTGTGCGGAGACGAGATCCGGAAACTGTGCCACCGTTTCTCACCGCCGTCTACTTTGTTGCAGCAGCGGTTGCCAATGCGCGCAGCTCATCGACAGCCGCGGCACGATCCTCAGCGCCGAATACGGCCGAGCCTGCGACAAAGGCATCGCAACCAGCGGCGGCAGCGGATTCGATGGTCTTGGCGGAGATACCACCGTCAATCTCGATCAGAGTATCCAGACCATCGGCATCAATACGCTGACGCAGCTTCTCGACCTTGGCCAGCTGATCCGGCATAAAGGACTGGCCCCCGAAACCGGGTTCGACACTCATGACCAGCACCTCGTCGAATTCGGCGAGGTGATCCAGCCACGGCTCAATTGGGGTACCCGGGCGCAGCGAGAACCCGGCCTTCACGCCCTGGGAACGAATGTGGCGGGCCAGTGCGATGGCGTCGTCGGCGGCTTCAACATGGAAAATAACGGAGCTCGCCCCCGCTTTGATGTAGGTGTCGGCCCACTTCTCCGGGTTTTCAATCATGAGATGGACATCCAAGTACTTGTCCGTCACCGCAGCTACGGCCTCCAGCACCGGAGCGCCGAAGGACAGGTTGGGAACGAAGTGGCCATCCATGACGTCGATATGCAGCCAATCTGCATTGGCTACAGCCGCAACCTCGCGGTCGAGGCGAGCGAAGTCAGCAGCGAGAATGGACGGGGCAATAATTGGTGCGCTCATAACCTCTGAGCCTAGTCGTTCTTGCGCAAAACTGAGAAGAACATCGCATCGGTCCCGTGGCGGTGTGGCCACATCTGCACAGATGGATACGGCCCGACATCAGTCATCGGCGCTACCAACTCGTGTGCATTCAGCTCAGTCACCGGCAATTCCGCCACTGCTCTATCGACTATGCCCCTGGTTTCCCGCAGATGCGGCGAACACGTGGAGTAGACGATGATGCCACCCGGCCGTGCCAGACGCACAGCTTCGCTGAGCAGTTCAAACTGCAGCGTAGTCAAGGAGTTGAGATCGGACGGCGACTTCCGCCAGCGCGATTCCGGGCGACGGCGGAGCGAGCCCAAGCCAGAGCAGGGCGCGTCTACCAAAATGCGGTCAAAGCCTGCCTCGAGCCCGGTATCACGACCATCCGCAACCGTTACAGTCACTGGCAGCCCGGCCGTGGCTTTTTTCACCAGTTCTGCGCGAGTCGCCGATACCTCAACAGCATCGAGCTCCGCGCCCTCAATAGCTGCAATGCCGCCGATGAAAGCTGACTTACCACCGGGGCCGGAACACAGATCTAACCAGCGGCCGCTGTCTTCACCGGCAACGGGTGCCATGGTGACGGCACGCGCAATGAGCTGAGAACCCTCGTCCTGCACCGCAGCCAAGCCCTGTCGTACCGGCTCCAACTCTCCTGGGGCACCGGAGTCCAAGCGCACGCAGTACGGCGACCACGGTCCCTCTTCACCGCCGGTGATCAGTGCCAATTCCTCAGCGGTGATCTCGCCCGGACGAGCGACCAAGTGCACCAGCGGGCGGGCATCGTCAGCAGCGAGTGCCTGCTGCAATTCACCGGCTTGTGCACCGAGTGCGCGGGCAAACTCCATCGCGATCCAGCGCGGGTGGGCATGCTTCATTGCCACGTAGCCAATCGGATCGGTCGCAGGATCCGGCGCAATCTCAGCCACCCATTCGCTTTCGGTCTTCGAGGAGACCTTCCTCAAAATGGCATTGACAAAGCCGCGCGCGCCAGGTCCCGCCACCTTCGCCACTGCCCGCACCGAGGTATCGACCGCTGCGTAGGCGTCGACGCGCGTACGCAGCAGCTGGTACGTGCCCAGGCGTAGCACGTCCATCACCGGTCCAGCAATATCGCTTAACGGGCGTGACGACGATGCCTCAATCACGGCGTCCAACAGGCCTTCCGCCCGCAGTGTGCCGTACGTCAGCTCCGTTGCAAAAGCAGCATCCCGCCCCTTGAGCTTGTGTGCCTTCAGCAACTTGGGCAGCAGCAGGTTTGCGTAAGCATCCTTCTCGCGAACGTCAGCTAGTACCTTCAGCGCGACCTTGCGTGGCTGGTCAATGCCACCGCGATTATCCCCACCTCGGATGTCACGGTTACGGTTGCGGTCATTGCGGTTCTGTCCGCCGCGGTTGCTGCGCTGCCGTCCGCCACCGGTGTGGCGGGGTTTGTCGTTGCTCATTTACTCGCAGACCTTTCCGCCGGGTTGGCTACCTCGCGCCCAGTCGGACGCATCCATCATCTTCTTCCCCTGTGGCTGCACCTTCACGAGCTGCACATAGCCATCGGCACAACGCACGGATACCCGGTGTTTCTCCACTACCAACTCACCCGGTGTGGCGGCTGCAGCCTCCGGAGCAGCTGCCTTTCGCACCTCGTCGACCGCGGCGCTGTCCTCGTCGGAAAGCGGGGTGAGCTCTCCGACCTTCAAACGTGCGCCGTCGAGGGTCGTCCACGCACCTGGGGCAGGCGTGAACGCGCGAGCGCGGCGGTCGAGAAGATGTCGCGGCTGAGTCCAAACGATTCGGGCATCCTCCGGCCCGAACTTAGCGGCGTAGCTGACGTCCTGTTCCGGCTGAGCGGTCGGACGCAACGCACCTGCTTCGATGCCGTCCATGGTGGCGGTTAGAAGATCCGCGCCGGAGAATGCGAGGCGGGTCAAAAGGCCGTCGGCATTATCGGTCGAGCGAATCGCTTCGGTGACGGTACCGAAAACTGGTCCGGTATCCAGGCCCTTTTCAATCCGGAAGGTACTGGCACCCGTGACTTCGTCGCCAGCGGCGATAGCTGCCTGCACCGGCGCGGCACCTCGCCAAGCAGGAAGCAGTGAGAAATGCAGATTTACCCAGCCGTGCGTCGGTACATCGAGCAACTCCTCCGGCACGAGATTGCCGTAGGCGACCACCGGGATGCAGTCGGCGTTTAGTTCGCGGATCTGCTGTTGGATTTCCGCATCGCGCAGGGTCGTCGGGGTGAGAACGGGAATGTCGTGTTCCAAGGCCAGAGCCTTCACCGGCGAGGGCGAAAGCGACTTACCGCGGCCACGGCGGGCATCGGGGCGAGTGAGAACAGCAACGATCTCATGGTGGGAGTCTTCGAGTAACTTCTTCAGTGCAACGACAGCGGGTTCCGGGGTTCCGGCAAAAATCAGGCGCACAGTAAGTGGATTCCTTCCTGGTGGACCTAGTTGTTCTAGTTAATCTAGTGATGAAACTCGGGGCGCCACGCCCGGGGGGGGCTAGGCGCAGGTGAGTTAACCGCGGTTGAGGAACCAGTCCTGCTCACGCAGAGAGCGCATCGCGGTCTTGCGCTCGTCGCCCTCGAGACGCTTCAAAAACAGCACACCGTCCAGGTGGTCGCTTTCATGCTGCACGCAGCGGGCCAGCAGATCGTCAGCTTCGAAGCTCACCGGTGTGCCGTGGCGATCCTGGCCAGTAACGCGCACACGTGCGTGCCGAGTCACGGGTCCATTAATCCCCGGGATAGACAGGCATCCTTCGATTTCGTGGACAGTCTCATCGCCGATGGCTTCCCATTCCGGATTGACGATGTGCCCGCGGGCGCCATTGCAGTCGTAGACGAAGACGCGCTGCAGCACGCCAACCTGGTTTGCTGCGAGCCCGACACCCTGTTGCTCGTCCATCGTGTCGAACATGTCATCAATCAGGTGCGACAGCGTCGCGTCGAAATCAGTGACGGTTTCCGCCTTGGACAGCAACACCGGATCGCCGAAAAGACGTACCTCACGAACTGCCATGAACTTAGAGCCTCCAAGAAAACTGGTGTGAATCAAGCAATAACGCGCTCATTTTAGCAGCTAGCCGAAATTAATCGGATCGACGACAACACGCACCGGCGTCGGGTCCTTCCTAGTCGCGCGAACGACCTGTGCTGCCTTCAACGCCGCTCCCACTACCCGTGCTTGCCGACGGTCACAGCGAATCAACATCCGCTGAATAGGTGTACCCGGCTCCACGCCTGCTGGTGGCCTGGCGTTGCGGGGAAGGTCTACCGGCCCCAGAATTTCCGCACCCGATGGAACTTCCAGGGACTCCATGAAGTTACGCAGGCCCTCTTCAGTCCCTTCCACCGCTGCCACGTGAAAGGCCGGAGGCAGAGCGGCAGCTGTGCGGTCGGCCAATTCCCTGTTCGCAGCGCCTACCGCGTCCCATGCCAGAAGATCGGCCACAGTCGGGACTGCAGCATCCGCATCGATAACCACCGCCCCGCCTTGCTCCCGCGGACGGGCAAGCGTGACAGCCCGAGACCAATGCGCATAGGCCTCTTCATGAGCGCGCAAGTCCTGCCGGCCAAGCATCGCCCAAGTGTCCAGCAGCATCACTGCACCGTAGCCCTCCGGCGCATAAGGCTCGGCTCCCGGCGTGGCCACCACGACTCTCGGGCCTTCGGGAATGTCGTCAACAATGCGCTCTCCAGAGGAAGCGATGACTGGGAATGGACTGAAAATACGGCCAAACTCCTCTGCCGTACGTTCACTGCCGACCACGACCGGCCGAATCTTGGTGGAACCGCAGCTATGGCAACGGTGGTGAATGTCAATACGACCGCACCACCGACACGTCGGTGGTGCCGGGTCGTCCGGGTTATCGGACGGTGGAATTCCCAGTGGACCATTACACCAGCGACAGCGCGCAGGCGCGCCACAGGAGCGACACGACAGTGTCGGCACATATCCCTTGCGAGGTACCTGGACCAGGATCGGAAGCTCTTCGCGCAGCGCGGCCTTTGCCCGTCGAAAAGCGATGGCAGGAAGGCGTCCCCTACTGACGTGATCCGGGTCTTCGGAAGTGTCCGTCGAAGCAATCATCTCCGGCATTGACTCAGCCAGGGTGTCAGTTCCCGCGACCAGATTGTGCGCCCAACCTGAGGAGACGAGCAGCTGTACTTCGGCTGTACGGCTATACGACGCAAAGATGAGAGCGCATCCTTCCTGCGCACTACGCGTCACCAACACCTCGCGAGAGTGCACGTAGGGTGCGCGGGGATCCACGAGGTTGTCATCGCCATCATCGACAATCACTGCTAAACGCAGATTCTTCACTGGCGCGTACGCTGCCGAACGCGTGCCGACGACTATGCGCCCCTGGCCGTGCAGGATATCCAGGTAGCGGCGATAGCGGGACTCGGGACCGAGGCCAGCCCCGAGAAGAGTGAGCTGACGGGCAGAAATAAGCTCGCGAAAAGCGCTCTCAAAGCGCGCCTGTGTGCGTGCGTCCGGCACAATGATGAGAACACCGCCACCATCGCGCGCGACCGAAACGCTGAGCGCGGCGAGCATGGTTGCCACCTGTTCGCCTGGAACTGGCTGCCACGCTGCGCGTGCCGGGGCGCCCTTGCGGACGGAATCGACAAAGGATTCGCCGAAGACGTAGTTGCCCCAAGCGGAAAGGTCCGGATCTTCGGTGGCAAGCTTTCCCAACTCCTCCCACGTCGGGGGCATGTTCTCCTTGCGAGCACGTTCGGCCCGTGCATGACGGGTTGGGATGGCGGAGCGAATGATGTTTGAGCGCGTTGCGCCGTAATACTCCGCCAGAGAATCCACCAACCGTCGAAGCTGTGGCGGATAGACAACCTCAGAGCTGATGACATCCTTGAGATAGGACAGTTTGCCGTCGTGAGTGGGCGTGGCACAGCGCTCCAGCACCAGCGCATTGACCAACTGGCCGTGGAAGCGAATCCGCACGCGGCAACCGACGACCGCTTCCTCCGCTAGCGCGCGCGGAACCAGGTAGTCGAAGGGGCGATCTAACTGCGGCAGCCCCAAAAGCGGAAGCACCCGCGCGACTGGCAGCTTCTCAGCTGCGGCGGCGGGTGCGAAGGGGGCGTCGGTCATAGAGTCTTACTCTACTGCCCTACCCCAGGGTAATGCTGGCGGGTGGTGTTTATCCCAGGCCAGCGGCTGCGCGGAGCTCTTCAACGCGGTTGAGCTGCTCCCACGGCAGGTCCAAGTCAGTTCGGCCGAAGTGACCGTAGGTGGAGGTCTGTGCATAAATCGGGCGCAGCAGGTCCAGGTCACGAATAATAGCGGCCGGACGAAGGTCGAAGACCTTGTTGATAGCCTCGCGGATGGCGTCGTCCGAAACGTGACCGGTGCCGAAGGAGTCGACGTAGAGGCCCACTGGGCGAGCGCGACCGATAGCGTAGGCGACCTGAATCTCGAGGCGGTCAGCCAGACCCGCGGCCACGGCATTCTTCGCAACCCAACGGGTGGCATAAGCGCCGGAACGGTCCACCTTTGACGGGTCCTTGCCCGAGAACGCGCCGCCACCGTGACGAGCCATACCGCCGTAAGTGTCGACGATAATCTTGCGACCGGTCAGGCCGGCATCGCCCATCGGGCCACCGATAATAAACTGGCCAGAAGGGTTAACCAGCAGCTTCAATTCATCGGTAACAAAACGCTCGCGCAGGTTAGCGTCGTCGAGCACCCAATCGACGACGTGAGTCTTAATCTGCTCGGTAATCCACTCCTGGGTGACGTCCGGGTCGTGCTGCGTGGACACCACAACGGTGTCCAAGTACACCGGGTTATTGTCTTCGTCGTAAGCGAAGGTGACCTGAGTCTTACCATCCGGTCGAAGCGATGGGACGATCCCTTCCTTGCGTACCTGCGTCAAGCGGCGAGCCAGGCGGTGCGCCAGTGCAATCGGTAGCGGCATATACTCCGGCGTTTCGTTGGTAGCGTAGCCGAACATCAGCCCCTGGTCGCCGGCGCCCTTGAGATCTTCTGCTTCGACTTCTCCACCAGAGCTGCGTGCTTCCAGAGAAGTGTGCACACCGTCGTGGATGTCTGAGGACTGCTCACCGATCGAAATGGAGACACCACAGGTTTTGCCGTCAAAGCCCTTTTCAGAAGAATCGAAACCGATCTCCTTCAGTCGACTCCGGACAATACCGGGGATGTCGACGTAGCTTTTCGTGCGAACCTCGCCAACAACATGGACTAAACCGGTAGTCACCACAGTCTCGACGGCGACCATCGATGAAGAATCCTGCGCGAGCATAGCGTCAAGGATGGAGTCCGAAATCGAGTCGCAAATCTTATCTGGGTGCCCCTCGGTAACAGATTCACTGGAAAACAGCCGAAGATTAGAGGCCACGAGCAGTACAACTTTCTTCTAGATTAATTCCCCACCCCTGCGGTGTCGCTGCGGCGTGGGTTTTCGTTTGATTCGATAATTATAGACCAAGCGGTTCAGTCGCCGTAGTAGGCACCGGCTACTCCGCTGGTTGAGGTTCCTGTCGCAGCTCGGAAACTGCATCCAAAATCGAACCGGCCACCGAGAATTTTGAGCCCCGCGGCACGTCCCACTGCTCGCCATCGAGAGACAGCAACCATCCGACATTGTCCGTCGCACCGAAAGTTTGCCCACCCGAGACGTCGTTACACATGAGCAAATCGCAGCCCTTGCGGACAATCTTCTGCTTCGCAAGCTCGAGCGGCGTCGTCGTCTCGTCACCGGTCTCAGCCGCAAAGCCCACCATCGTCGTGGTCGCCGGAATCTCACCCGCTTTACGACGCTCCACAGCGGTAGCCAAAATATCTGGGTTTTCTACGAGCTGAATGTTGCTCAACGCGTCGTCTGCGACGCCCTTCTTCATCTTGGCCCCAGCGGTCGATGCCGGACGGAAGTCGGCGACGGCGGCGGCAAAAATGCAGACATCGGCCAGCTTGGAGTGTTCGTGCGCGGCCTCGGCCATCTCCAAAGTGGAATCAACCTTCACAACATTCGCGCCCAGCGGTGTCGGCAACTGATCCGTATGTCCTGCCACCACAGTGACCTGAGCGCCACGCTGTGCTGCCATCTCGGCTAGCGCGAAGCCCTGACGACCTGAGGAGTGGTTGCCGATAAAACGTACCGGGTCGATAGCCTCACGGGTGCCACCGGCAGTAATCATGAAGCGTACGCCCTCGAAGTCGCGGCGGAAGTGGCGTGGATTCTCGACTGCTGCCAATGCCAGTGAAACAATCTGCTCTGGCTCCGGCAGGCGACCTGGACCGGTGTCCTTACCAGTCAAACGGCCATGGGCCGGATCGAGGACAATAGTGCCATGGCGACGAAGAGTCGCGACATTATCCCGCGTAGCTGGATGGTTCCACATTTCCGTGTGCATCGCAGGGGCCAACACCACTGGGCAGGTCGCCACAAGCAAGGTTGCGGTGAGCAGGTCGTCGGCACGCCCGTGCGCGGCGCGCGCCATAAAGTCGGCAGTCGCGGGAACCACGACGACGAGGTCGGCCTCCTGCCCCACGCGGACATGCTGAACCTCATCGACTGCGTCAAAAACTGTAGTCGACACCGGGTTCCCCGACAGCGCCTCGAAAGTAGCTGCACCTACAAAGTTCAATGCGGACTCAGTGGGAACGACACGAACATCGTGACCAAGTTCCTTGAAGCCTCGAACAACGTGTGCGGCCTTATATGCAGCGATGCCGCCGGCAACCCCGACGACAACCTTTAAACATTCGGATACGTCAGCATTACCGGCGGCATGCATACAGATATCTCCCCTTAAGGAAATGCTCTAGCCCTCAGTGTGGTCCAGCAGACCAGCGTTGATTTCACGAAGAGCGATGGACAGAGGCTTCTCAGCGACCCCCGGAGTAACCAGCGGGCCAACGTACTCCAGCATGCCTTCGTCAATCTGCTGGTAGTAGTCATTAATCTGGCGTGCACGCTTGGCAGCGAAGATAGCCAGGGCGTACTTCGAAGAAGCCTTACCAAGCAGCTCATCGATCGGCGGGTTGGTAATACCAATTGGCGGGTCGAACACTGCCTCGGTGGCGGTATTTTCCTGGGTCACGAGAAATCTTTCCTCAATAGAACGTGAGTTACTGGGGTGACAATAAAAATCGTCATAGCAATAGAAACACCATTGCTCGAAAGCGATTTCTACTATCTATGATGTGGAGTCGCCCTGTTACTTGCCAGTAGTCAGCGCCCGAGCGATGGCCGCCACAGCATCATCGACGTTGTCGTTGACAACAACCTCATCGAATTCGTGCTGAGCATCCATTTCCACTCGTGCGGTTTCCAGGCGACGCTTGACTTGCGCCTCGGTTTCCGTGCCACGACCAGTGAGCCTGCTGACGAGAATCTCCCAGCTTGGCGGAGCCAAGAACAGCAGGTGAGCATTGGGCGCTACCTTACGGATGGAGCGGGCTCCCGCCAGATCCACCTCAACGAGTACTGGACGCCCCTCGGCGAGAGCTTTATCCACCGGGCCGCGCGGCGTACCAGAACGCTGCAGACCACCGTGGATTTCAGCCCACTCGAGCATCTCTCCTGCATCAATATGCTGTTGGAACTTCTCCGGGGTCACGAAGAAATAGTCGCGGCCATCGACCTCCCCCGGCCGTGCGGCGCGGGTGGTCATGGAAACGCTGAAGTACAGTCCGGGAACCTCGGCACGAAGCCGACTGACAACAGTGGATTTTCCTACACCGGCAGGGCCGGCGAGGACTACCAACTGACCGTTTTCATTCCCGGCCACTGCGACTAGTCCTCCACTGCGTAGCCGAAGCGCTCCAGCAGAGCGCGACGCTGACGGTCACCCAGGCCACGCAGACGGCGGGTCTGAGCAATCTCCAGGTCATTCATGATGTCCTGCGCCTTGACCTTGCCGACCTTCGGCAGAGCCTCGAGCAGAGCGGAGACCTTCATCTTGCCGATGATTTCGTTCTCGTCAGCCTGCTTGAGAACCTCTGGCAGGTCGATAGCGCCACGCTTCAGCTTGTCCTTGAGCTCTGCGCGTACCTTGCGGGCCTGAGCTGCCTTCTCGAGTGCTGCTGCACGCTGCTCCGGGGTCAACTGCGGAAGGGCCACGTGTTCCTCCGTAAAAATAGATTGGTTAGCTTCTTATTTACTAGCACGAGCCTCGCGTCCACCAAAGGCAGGCAACGACACCGTGCTTAACGATTGGAGACCGTACCGCACTCACCGGTTGTTGAGGCAAATGCTGACGGGGTGTCGATAAAAATGACACCAGGGCTTTATCCGCCCCACCTTTCGGTCGTGGTCAACCAACTCCGGCGATTGTAGCACCGTTTGCCCAGGAGAATGGAAATTGACCACGGTTTTTGTACGAAATCTCCTAGGAATTGTCACAGTAACTGGCCTATACCTACGCCACCGCCATCCGAGAGTCATTAGGAAAATCCCGGCAGCTAGGTACGGAAGAGCCCGCAGGGGCACCTGTTCTATGAGGTGTCCCCGCGGGCTTCTGACAATTCGGCGATCTGCTGCTAACTCTCGGAAAGGAACGGAGCTGCAGCTTCAATAGTTGCGCGCCGCAGCGCAGCAGGATCAGGTCCAGCGGAGAGAATCGCACGCGAAATATTCGGCAGTGCAAGCCCCTTGGATTCCCCTGCCAGACGATCTACATCTGCCGGGGTTCCACCCTGAGCTCCCACACCGGGCATGAGAATGGGACCGCGCAGGTCACTGAGCACCGGGGCGTCGTCAAGCGTTGCGCCAACAACAACGCCGATGCTGCCCGCCTTTGCACCACCGTCAATTTGGCGAGCATTAATAGCGGCTGCCTGGTTGACCATGGTTTGAGCCAGAGTCTCACCCGAAACCATCGCCTTCTGCACTGACGCACCTTCCGGATTGGACGTCGCGGCCAGCACAAACAAGCCCCGTCCGTTCTCCAACGCCAACGAAACCGCCGGATCAAGAGCACCGAACCCAAGGTACGGAGATACCGTCAGTGCGTCGGCGGCTAGCGGCGAGGTATCCGACAGCCAGGCTTCGGCGTATGCAGCCATAGTCGAACCGATATCGCCACGCTTGGCATCTGCAATCGACAGCGCACCTGCGTCCTTCAGGTCCGCCAACGTCCGCTCCAGGACGGCAAAGCCCTTGGAACCGTAGGCTTCGAAGAACGCCACCTGGGGCTTGACGACGGCAACGATGTCACCAAACGCTTCGACGCATGTGGTGGCAAAGCGCTCTAGACCTTCTGCCGATCGCGGTAACTGCCAGGCATCCAGCAACCTAGGGTGCGGGTCGATTCCCACACAGAGCCGGCCGCGTTCGGCGACAACCTCGCTGAGGCGATCGCCGAAACCCTTAATTGTCCGCACTGCGGATCCTTCAGCCTTCGCGGTCATGTTAGACCTGCTCCTGAGCAGCCAACTCTGCCGGGTGGAGCTCCTGCAGAGCCTTAACGCTCATCTCACCGTTGCGCAGTGCCAGGATGCCCTGCAGTGCTGCGACAGCGCCCTGAGCGGTAGTCACACAAGTTACGCCCTGGCTCACCGCAGCGGCGCGAATCTCGTATCCGTCAGAACGTGCGCCAGCGGAACCGGATGGGGTGTTGATAATGATGTCAACCTCACCGTCGCGGATCATGTCGACAATGTCGCGCTCGTCAGACGGCGCTTCGGAATCAGTCGTACGCTTTGCGACGACCTCACACTCGACACCGTTGCGGCGCAGCATGCCGGCAGTACCCTCCGTTGCCAGGATGCGGAAGCCCATATCCGCCAGCGTGAGAATCGGGAATACCAGAGTGCGCTTATCGCGGTTGGCCAGCGAGACGAAGATAGTGCCCTCGGTCGGCAACTCACCGAAACCGGCCAGCTCTCCCTTGGCGAAAGCGGCACCAAAGTTGTCGGCCAGACCCATGACTTCACCGGTGGACTTCATCTCCGGGCTCAGCAGGCTGTCGAGAGCGCGGCCCTCAAAGTCGCGGAAGCGGTTGAACGGCAGGACGGCTTCCTTAACCGCAATCGGGGCGTCAGCAGGCAGAGAACCGCCGTCGAAGTTGGACGGAATCATGCCCTCTTCGCGCAGTTCCGCGATTGTACTACCCATCATGACGCGGGATGCGGCCTTAGCCAGCGGAACCGAGGTTGCCTTGGAGACAAACGGTACGGTACGAGATGCACGCGGGTTGGCCTCGATGACGTAGAGGGTCTCGTCCTTGAGTGCGTACTGAACGTTCATCAGGCCCTTCACACCGATACCGTGTGCCAGTGCCTTGGTGGATTCACGCACCTTGTCGATGATGCTTCCGGACAGAGTCATCGGAGGCAGCGCACACGCGGAGTCACCGGAGTGAATACCGGCTTCCTCGATGTGCTCCATGACGCCGCCGAGGTAGACCTCTTCCCCATCACACAGTGCATCAACATCGATTTCGATGGCGCTGTCCAGGAAGCGGTCAACCAGTACCGGGTGCTCATTGGACAGCTCGGTAGCGCGGTTGATGTAGTCCTCCAGCGTGGCCTCATCATAGACGATTTCCATGCCACGGCCGCCGAGGACGTAGGACGGACGGACCAGCACCGGGTAACCGATGCCAGCGGCGACCTGACGAGCTTCTTCGAAGGAGGTGGCGGTACCGAACTCCGGCGCCGGCAGGTTGGCGTCAGCCAGGACCTTGCCGAACTCACCACGGTCCTCAGCCAGGTCGATTGCCTCGGGGCTAGTGCCGACAATCGGAACACCTGCGGCCTGCAGACGCTCAGCCAGGCCCAGCGGAGTCTGGCCACCGAGCTGAACAATGACGCCTGCGACCTTTCCAGACTGGCTCTCAGCGTGGTAGACCTCAAGGACATCCTCGAAGGTCAACGGCTCAAAGTAGAGACGGTCTGCGGTGTCGTAGTCGGTGGAGACGGTTTCCGGGTTGCAGTTGACCATGACGGTCTCGTAGCCAACGCGGGAGAGCTCGAGGGCCGCGTGAACACAGGAGTAGTCGAACTCAATGCCCTGGCCGATGCGGTTCGGACCGGAACCGAGGATGATCACCTTTTCCTTCTCGGTCTGCGGAGCGACCTCGGACTCAGCAGCCGAGTCCAGCTCGTATGCCGAGTAGTGGTACGGAGTCTGTGCTTCGAACTCAGCGGAGCAGGTATCGACTGTCTTGAATACCGGGTGGATGTTCAGGCGCCAGCGCAGCTCGCGCACGCCGTCTTCCCCGGCCAACTCCGGACGCAGAGCAGCAATCTGGGCGTCGGAGAGACCCCAGTACTTAGCTTCGCGAAGCAGATCGGAGGTCACCACCGGAGCGTCGATAAGCTCCTTGCGGATATCCTGCAGGTTTTCCATCTCGGCGATAAACCACGGATCGAGGCCAGAAGCTTCGTGGATCTGCTCAATGGAAGCACCCAAACGCTGAGCCAGCTCAACGTCGTAGATGCGGCCTTCAGTCGGACGCTTCAGGTCCTCAAGGACAGCGTTGACATCGTTTGCGCGTTCACCTGCGAAGTCCTCATCCGGAACGGTCCAGAAACCAGCTGGCTTGTTCTCCAGCGAGCGCATGACCTTACCGAGCGCGCCAATGTAGTTGCGGCCGATAGCCATGGCCTCACCGACGGACTTCATGGTGGTGGTCAGCGTGTCGTCAGCACCAGGGAACTTCTCGAAAGCAAAGCGTGGAGCCTTGACAATCACATAGTCCTGCACCGGCTCAAACGCAGCCGGGGTTTCACCGGTGATGTCGTTGGTGATCTCATCGAGGGTGTAGCCGATAGCCAGCTTGGCAGCAATCTTTGCAATCGGGAAACCAGTTGCCTTGGAAGCAAGCGCCGAGGAGCGGGAGACGCGCGGGTTCATCTCAATGGTGATGATGCGGCCGTCATTTGGATTGATGGCGAACTGGATGTTACAGCCACCGGTGTCAACGCCGACCTCACGCAGGATTGCGATGCCCTGGTCACGCATGGTCTGGAACTCGCGGTCGGTCAGAGTCATCGACGGAGCGACAGTTACCGAGTCACCAGTGTGGACACCGAGGGCATCAACGTTTTCAATGGAGCAGACCACGACAACGTTGTCGTCGCCATCGCGCATGAGCTCGAGCTCAAATTCCTTCCAACCGAGGATGGACTCCTCAATCAGAACATTGGCCTCGGGCGATGCGGCTAGGCCGCCACCTGCAATACGGTCGAGGTCTTCCTGGTTGAAAGCCAGACCGGAGCCCAGACCACCCATGGTGAACGAGGGGCGAACAACGACCGGAAGACCGAGCTCTGCAACAGTCTCATGGACTTCTTCCATGTTGTGGCAGACGCGGGAACGAGCGGACTCGCCACCAATCTTGGCGACGATGTCCTTGAACATCTGGCGATCCTCACCGCGCTGAATGGCCGGAATATCAGCGCCAATCAGCTCGACATTGTACTTCTCCAGAATTCCTTCGCGGTCCAGCTGAATAGCTGCGTTCAGTGCAGTCTGGCCACCGAGAGTTGCCAGGACAGCGTCAATCGGGTTGCCCTCTGCAGCTTCCTTGGCCAGGATCTTTTCGATGTACTTGGTTTCAATCGGCTCGATGTAGGTGGAGTCCGCGAACTCCGGATCGGTCATAATCGTTGCCGGGTTGGAGTTGACCAGCGTGACTCGCAGGCCCTCTTCGCGCAGCACGCGGCAAGCCTGAGTGCCGGAGTAGTCGAACTCACAGGCCTGACCGATAACAATCGGGCCGGAGCCGATAACCAGTACGTGGTTGATGTCTGTACGACGTGGCATGGTGTTAGGTCCCTTAGCCCTTTCCTACTTGTTCGAGTTTCCGGTTGCGGACTTGTTGAAATCGACCTTCTGGATCAGCTCCAGGAAGTCATCGAAGAGAGAGTGCGCATCGTGCGGGCCGGCTGCGGACTCTGGGTGGTACTGCACAGAAAAGGCCATGCCGTTCTTCAGTGCGACACCTTCAACGACGTCGTCGTTAAGGCAAGTGTGCGTAACCTCTGCCTCGCCCCACGGAGTATCGAAACTCTCGCCGGCCTTGCCTTCAAGTGCGAAGCCGTGGTTCTGAGCGGTGATAAAGATACGGCCAGTGCGGTGGTCCTTCACCGGAACATTAACGCCGCGGTGGCCGAAGACCAGCTTGTAGGTGTTCAGGCCGAGTGCGCGGCCAAGAATCTGGTTACCGAAGCAGATACCGAATAGCGGCATGCCGTCATCGAGTGCAGCCTTGGCGACCGCAACCATCTCATCAGCAGTTGCCGGGTCACCCGGGCCGTTGGACAAGAAGACGCCGTCCGGCTGGTATTCCTTCTTAATATCTTCGTACGGAGTGTTAGCCGGAACAACTACGACTTCCAGGCCACGCTTAGCCAGCTCACGCGGGGTGTTGGACTTGATGCCCAGGTCGTAAGCGACAACGCGGGCCTTCTTCTCCCCCTGTGCCTCCACAACATAGGCCTGATCGGTGCTGACCTCGCGAGCCAGGTCTGCGCCCTTCATCGCAGGCTGAGCGCGTACGATTTCCACCAGCTTATCGACGGGTTGCTGTGCGTCCTCACCAGAGAAAATACCAGCGGCAATCGAGCCATTGTCGCGCAAATGGCGAACCAGCGCGCGGGTATCAATCTGGCGGATACCGATGATGCCCTGTGCCTTCAGCTCATCTTCCAAGCTGCGCTCGGAGCGCCAGTTGGAGGGAATACGCGATAAATCGCGGATAATAAAGCCCGCTGCCCAAATCTTGTTTCCACGGGACTCGTAGTCCTCGTCATTCCAACCGGTGTTACCGATCTGTGGTGCAGTGGACACAACCAGCTGGCGGTGGTAGGACGGGTCAGTCAGGGTTTCCTGGTAGCCCGTCATAGCGGTGGTAAAAACTGCCTCACCCAGGGTCGTACCGGTGGCGCCGAAACCGCGTCCACGGAACACTCGGCCATCTGCCAATACCAGGACTGCCACTGTAGCGGCCGCGGCCTGCGACTCGTTGCTCACGTTATTGCCTTTCAGTTGGGTAGCGTGCGAGGAATTTACATTAATCATACGGGACGCATGGGAGTTTTTATGCGTTGACATGAATATTATCCAGCGACCTCTCCGTTAAGAGCGGTCACCTTACCGCGCAGCACGGTAGCTGCCACGGACACGGCCATCTCCATTTCCTCATAAGGAGTGTTCTCGGACTTCGACGCCAGGTCTTCGCCGCGGACCGTCCACTTTTTGCCCGGGTCAACAACGGTCAGGTTGGCAGGCTCACCGACAGCGATTGGTCGGCCGTGTCCCGGCAGCTTCACAATTTGAGCAGGACGCTCACTCATGACCTTGGCCAGCCAGCGCCAATCACAATCGCCCTTCAAAACGAACTCTTCGGCGATGATTGGCATCGAGGTCTCCAGACCAAGCATGCCGGGCTTAGCGTGCTCGAACTCGCAGCACTTTTCTTCAGAGCCGTGCGGAGCATGGTCGGTAGCGACACAGTCAATAATCCCGTCAATCAGAGCCTGACGCAGAGCCAGGGTGTCGCGCTGCTCACGCAGGGGCGGGTTGACGCGGTAGACGCCGTCGTAGGTCTCCAGCTTCTCATCGGTGAGAATTAGGTGATGTGGGGTAACCTCGGCGGTCAGCGGAATGTCATGCTCCTTTGCCCACTTGACCAGCTCAACAGTGCCTTCGGTGGAAGCGTGGCAGATGTGCATGCGTCCGCCGTAGTCGCGAGCCATGATGGCATCTCGGGCCACGATGGACTCCTCGGCTACGCGCGGCCACCCGGTCAGGCCCAGACGTGCGGCGGTCGCACCTTCGTGGGCCGATGCATCTGCGGTCAGACGCGGATCTTCGCAGTGCTGCGCCAGCAATACGTCTTCGCCGCGGGCGTATTCAATCGCGCGGCGCATAATCAGCGGATTGTCGACGCACTTACCGTCATCGGAGAACATGCGTACCTTCGCCTGCGAGTCTGCCATCATGCCGAACTCGGTCAGCGTCTCGCCCTTCAGGCCCTTAGTAATAGAGCCGACCGGGTGAATGTCGCAGAGGTTCAGCGCCTGGCCCTTGAGCCATACCGACTCAGCAATCGAAGGGTCGTCGGTTACCGGAGCGGTATTGGCCATAGTGAACACTGCGGTGAAACCACCGCGTGCTGCGGCAGCCGAACCAGTGGCCAGGGTTTCCGTATCTTCACGGCCCGGCTCACGCAGGTGCACATGGATGTCGACCAGACCTGGCAGAAGAACGAGGGAGTCGAACTCCAGGACCTCTACCCCGTCCTCGGCCGTGAGGTTTTCGCCAATCTCAGCGATAACGCCATCGTCAATCAAGACGTCGACATCTTCGCCTTCACCGTAGGGACGCACACCCTTCAGCAGTAGTTGTCCCCGTGCACGTGCTGCCAATGGTCCTACCTCGGGGTACGAGGCTTCGTCATATTCATTGCGATTCGACATTTATGCCTGCCCTTCCAAGTTGGCGGAAACGCCTGAGGTCAGCAGTGTGAAAAGAACTGCCATGCGGACGTGGACACCGTTGGCTACCTGCTGCAGCACGGCAGTGCGCGGCAGATCAGCGACGGCATCGTTAATTTCCATGCCACGAAGCATCGGACCTGGGTGCATCACAATGCAGTCGTCGCGAAGCATCTTCTCACGAGCCTTCGACAGCCCGTAGCGAGTGGCGTATTCGCGATGGGATGGGAAGAAACCTCCGTTCATGCGCTCCTGCTGAACGCGGAGCATCATCACGGCATCAGCATCTCGGATCTCGTCTTCCATGCGGTAGGCAATACGCACCGGCCAGGTCTCGATGCCAAATGGCAGCAAAGTCGGTGGGGCGACGAAGACGACTTCGGCGCCGAGCTTGCTCAGGAGATCGGCGTTAGAGCGGGCGACGCGAGAATGCAGGATATCGCCAACGATGACGACCTTGCGCCCCTCAATTCCACCGAGACGCTGACGCAACGTCACCGCGTCCAGGAGAGCCTGCGTCGGGTGCTGGTGCTTTCCGTCACCCGCGTTGATGATCGATGGGCCGTTGCCAAATTCCTCAGTCCACTTGGCGATCAGCTGTGCCGCTCCCGACGATGGGTGCCTAACGACGATGGCATCGCCGCCGATAGCATCCAAAGTCAGCGCGGTGTCTTTCAGGCTCTCGCCCTTCTTCACAGAGGAAGAGGAAGCTGAGATATTAATAACATCGGCGCTCATCCACTTACCCGCGGTCTCAAAAGATGAGCGGGTACGCGTGGAGTTCTCGTAAAAGAGGTTGTAAATAGTGCGGCCGCGCAGGGTCGGCAGCTTCTTAATTTCCCGACCGCGGATGACCTCCTTAAAACGATCGGCCTCATCCATCAGGCCGACAATTTCATCCTTGGTCAAATCCGCAATGCTAATCAGATGTTTCACTGTTCCTCCGCCCGGGTGAGAATAACCGCGTCGCGGCCGTCAAGCGCCTCGACCAGCACATCGACGTCTTCGTCGCGGGAAGTTGGCAGATTCTTACCGACGTAATCGGCGCGAATTGGTAGTTGGCGATGACCACGATCGACCAGCACTGCAAGCTGGATTACTCGCGGGCGACCGATATCAGCAATAGCGTCGAGTGCGGCACGAATCGTGCGACCTGAGAAAAGGACATCGTCTACGAGAACAACGGTGGTGCCGTCAATTCCGGAGTTCGGAATATTCGTGGGCTGCAGGGCGCGGTGCGGGCCCTTGCGCAAGTCATCCCTGTATAGGGTGATATCGAGCGATCCAGTTTCCGGACGTATGCCGGAGAACTGTTCAATCAAATCGGCTAGCTTTTCCGCCAGCGGCACGCCACCAGATGGAATGCCAAGGAGAACTACGCGCCCAGCATTTGGGCTATCCAGCGCAGTTTTTTCAATAATTTGGTGCGCGATGCGCGCGACGGTACGTGCAACTTCGTCTGCATTGAGCAGCTCGGTTGTTTGCGGCGTTCCTTCGCTCATCGTGACCTCCTTCCCCGCCTCTCAGTGCGGTCCGTTAAAGGATGTCTTGATTGTGGATATTTGATTATCAGTTTGCATGACCCGCAACTACGGTCGCGGTGCAAACTTCCGCTGACCAGAATAGCACCCACGCTTAAATTGCCTCTAAATGCAACAAAACTCCAAGCCCCCAAAAAGGGACTTGGAGTTTCAGACGATCCGCGAGAACCGACTGCGATTGGCTCGCAGTGATCCCGGCCGCTTTCTTTGACTGGCTAGGCCCCGTTCTCACTCTTAGCCACGTCTTCAGCCACCAGCTTGGCAATATCGCTCATGTCCAGGCCGGTAATCTTAGCCATCTCATCGGAGTCGGCCAGTGCCGTGTCAGCTTCCTCATTTGCCGCAGCCTGTGCCTGGATAGCCTCATTGAACTGGGACTCGCCCACCGAGGTGCCCACAGCTGCAGCTGCCAGGCGTGCCTGGTCGGCAATCTTGGCTTCAGCATCGAGTACTGCGTTGATGTACGGTGCCGCCACATCAGTGGAGTATTCCGATGCCAGCTCAACGCCTTCCACCACGGCCACACGCGGAGGCACGTCGGAGTTGTAGAACAGCTCCCAGGTGGAAAGACGCAAAATAGCACGGTCGACTGCCGGTAGGCGACGCAGCGGCCACTCCTCCGTCAGGTACGAAGAAATCGTAGAGTCGATACCGATAATCTCCGCAGCTACACCGCGCACAATCTGCTCGGTGTACTCCGCAATTGGATTCACATCCAAATCGGGATTACGGACCATTTCCAGCCGCTCTTCAAGAAGCTTGACGACGTCGACGCCTCGCTGCTCGGCCTCAAAAAGCAGATCTACTGCACGACGGCGCGCACGGTAGCGCGCGCCGTGGCGCTTGTAGTTAGGTTCGCGAACTTTCGCGGACTCCTGCGCATCCGAGGTGTCAACGGACTTGTGATCCTTTTCAGTCATGGATGTGTATGTATCGCTCTCAACAAAAGGGTGAACTAGATGAGGGAATTAGTGGTTGACGCGGCACAGGTAGGAACCGTCACGGGTGTCGACCTTCAGAACGTCGCCGGTTTCGATGAACAGCGGCACCTGAATCTCAGCGCCAGTCTCCAAAGTTGCCGGCTTGGTGCCACCGGTGGAGCGGTCGCCCTGCAGACCCGGGTCGGTCTGCTCAACCTTCAGTTCGACCGAAACAGGCATTTCAGCGAAAAGAACGTTGCCCTCATGGAAGGACACCTGGCAGGTGGTTTCCGGAAGCAGGAACTTAGCACCCTCCGGCATCTGAGCATCCAGGATGGAAATCTGGTCGTAGGTCTTGTCGTCCATGAAGACGTATCCGTCACCGTCGTGGTAAAGGTACGTCATGTCGCGGCGGTCGACGGTAGCAGTCTCAATCTTGACACCAGCGTTGAAAGTCTTGTCAACAACCTTGCCGGTCAGAACGTCCTTCAGCTTGGTGCGGACGAAAGCCGGACCCTTACCTGGCTTGACGTGCTGGAACTCCACGATCTGCTGAAGCTTGTTGTCGTGCTTGATAACTAGACCGTTTTTAAAATCTGCGGTGGTAGCCAACTAAACTCTCCTGAAATTGTTAAAAAGCTCTCTGACGAAACCACGATACTCCGTATCTCATCGAGAGAAAAATAAAAACGCCGTGATGTTAGGCTCGCGGTTTCGGCAGCTGTGTAATAATTTCCGGCTCGGTGTCAGTGATAATCAACGTATCTTCGATGCGCACACCGCCGAACCCCGGAACATAAATACCAGGCTCGATGGTCAACGTCATGCCAGCTGCCAACTTCCCCTTGCCAGTGCGAGCGGCAAATGGAGCCTCATGCACCTCGATACCGATCCCGTGGCCGGTGGAATGGACGAAGTGTTCCCCATAACCAGCATTTTCAATAATGGCCCGGCATGCTGCGTCAACAGCCACAACATCGGCCCCTGGCACGGCCGCTTTTACGCCGGCCAGCTGTGCTTCCAGTACGACATTGTAAATCTCTCGGGCTTTCTCGTCTGCGAACTCCACACCGGCAACGATCGCGCCGGCCAGATCCGACGACGTACTGTTCGGATTGTTTTCGCTTGGCGACGTTGCCGTCTCACCGGCAAAGAGGGTACGTGTCATATCGGAGTTGTAGCCCCCGGCAAAGGCACCAAAGTCAATAGTGACCAGGTCACCTGCCTCGATTACGCGATCTTCCGCTCCGTGATGTGGCTTGGCGGAATTCGGACCGCTTGCGACAATCGTGTCGAAGCTGGGCCGATCGGCACCATGCATGCGCATCCGGTACTCCAACTCTGCGGCGACTTCGCGCTCCTTGCGGCCGGCGACCACGATGCCGTCGTGAAGCAAGTCCTCGAATGCGCGGACCGCGATGTCGGCGACGTGGCGCAGAGCGACGAGTTCCGTATCGGACTTGATTTCCCGCAGTTTAGAGACGACGCCCGTAGTCGATACCAGTTCGAGCGCCTGTGGACGGGCATCCTCTAGCTCTTGGTAAGCAGCCATGGTGAGGAACTCAGATTCAACACCAAGACGCGAGATATCCAACTTACGGGCTTGACCGACGAGTGCCACGCCGGTGTTGCGGGCGGTGAGTAACTCCACGTCCGGTGCCTGCTTGCCAGCCTGAACCGTATAGCGGCCGTCGGTGGAAAGCAGCGCTTCCCCACTGGCCGCAACAATCAAACCAGCATTCGAGCCGTGGAAACCCGTAAGCCAACCAACATGCGTCGGATCGACTGTGAGGAAACCGTCGCAGTCGTTGTCGGACAATGCGTCGATAAGAGCGGCTCGGCGGGCGGCGTAGTTCGTGGAGATATCTGTCATAGTGTCGTACTCACCCTTCTCAGTGCCATGGAATAGCCATCAGTTCCACATCCGACGATAACGCCCGCGGCAAGCGCCGAAAGATACGAGTGATGCCGAAACTCCTCCCGGGCGTGAATGTTTGAAATATGAACCTCGTGGAAGCCCGCGCCGTCGGCAATCTCGGCAAGCGCGTCGCGTAGGGCGACGGAGGTGTGTGTCAACCCTCCTGGATTGATAATTACTGGCCAACCGTAATCAGCAGCTTCGTGAACCCACTCGATGAGCTGACCTTCATAGTTGGATTGGCGGCAATCCACTACGACTCCAAGCTCCTTGGCTAGGGTGCGAAGTTCAGATTCGACATCGGCCAAAGTAGTGGCACCGTAAATTTCTGGCTGACGCTTGCCCAGACGATCGAGGTTCGGGCCGTTCAAAACAAGAACGGTCGGAATCGCCGTTGTGGCATCCGTTGCTGCACGAAGAGAGGTCATTAGCGGGTTGACTCCTCAGATGCGGCCTGCCCATTGTTGCAGAGCAGTTCGTATGCACGCTCGAGGTCATCCATGCCCGGACCTTCAAGACGGGCTGTTTCACCGGGGCGTTCCAGAATAACGAATCGGATCGCACCATCCCGGTTCTTCTTATCCCTGGTCATAGCATCGTAGAGCTCGGTAAAACGACCCGCCTGGTAGGTCGTTGGCAGCCCAATGGACTCTAGGATGCGACGGTGGCGGTCTACAAGTTCCTGATTAATATGTCCGGTAATCTTGGCCAGCTCGGCGACATAAACCATGCCTACAGCTACGGCGTGGCCATGGCGCCAGCGGTAGTTTTCAAAGTGCTCAACGGCATGACCGAAAGTGTGGCCATAGTTCAGGATCTCGCGGAGGCCAGATTCCTTCAAATCCTCAGCGACAACGCGTGCCTTGACAGCAATCGCGCGCTCGACCAGTTCTGGCAAGTCACCGTCAACATCGAGGCAGGTCTGCGGGTTTGCCTCGTAAAGATCGAGAATCTTCGTGTCCGCGATAAATCCAGCCTTGATGATCTCTGCCGAGCCCGCAATCAGTTCAGCCTTCGGCAAGGTGCGCAGGACATCCAGGTCACAGAACACCGCGGCAGGCTCGTGGAAGGCGCCGACCAGGTTCTTTCCGGCTGCAGTGTTGATACCGGTCTTACCGCCGACAGCTGCGTCGACCATGCCGAGCAGCGTTGTCGGGACCTGGATAACCTTCACTCCACGCATCCACGCGGCGGCGACGAATCCACCGAAATCTGTGGCTGCACCGCCGCCAATCGCGATTACCGCGTCACGCCGGCCCAGACCGCGTTCACCAAAAGTGTCCCAAACTGTTTCAGCAACTGTGAGCGTCTTACCCTCCTCCGCATCCGGAATCTGGATGCTGAAGGCATCGACTCCCTTGTCCGCCAGTGCCTTGATGACGCCGAAGCTCAACTCTTGAACGCTCCCCTGGTGAATCACCGCAACCTGGGAGGCAAAGGTAGCGGCCTCCGCAATCTGCTCGGTGAGTCCATGCCCCATGGTCACCGTGTACGGGGATGGGCCTTCAACACGGATTGTGCGGGTTGAGTTCATTGTCAGTCCCTAGTCGTTAGCGTAAGAAATGTATGGAGTTGCTGGTTATGCGGCAGTGATTAGCTACCGCCATTTAATAGTCGCCAGTTAAGCCTCGTCGCAGGTTTCATCGAGGTAGCTGAGGATCTCGGCTACAACGCGCTGCGGGGAACGTTCGTCGGAACGCACCTTGAAAGTGGCTGCATCTTCGTAGAAAGCTCGGCGAGCCTCATAGAGTGCGCGGTAATGAGCCTCTGGGTCAGCCGCCTGGAGTACCGGGCGCGAATTGTTACCCGCGGTACGGCGGACGCCCTCTGCAATGCTGATCTCGAGGTAGACGACGTTATGGTCTGCCAGCAGGTCACGGGTCGCCTGCGAAATCACGGCACCACCGCCAAGTGAGACGATTCCGTCGTGGGTCAGAGCCTCTGCCACGACTTGTTCCTCGATGCGACGGAATTCCGGCTCTCCCAGCTCGGAAAAGACTTCCCCACAAGTCTTGCCCATGCGCTGTTCAATCATCTCATCGGTATCGGTGAGTCTCGTGCTCAATGCACGAGACAGTCGACGACCGATGGTGGACTTTCCCGATCCGGGCGGTCCGACAAGGACAATAGTAGGAACGGACATTCCCCTCGTTTTACCCTTCTTCGTGTGCGCGACAGTGGCGCTATTTCCAATCAAGGCGACGTCGAGTCTGCTCCAAGTAGCCCTCAACGTTACGCTTGGTTTCCTCCAGGCTATCGCCGCCGAACTTCTCCATTACTGCACGCGCCAGTACTAGCGCAACCATTGCCTCTGCGACAACACCACCGGCCGGGACCGCGCAGACATCAGAGCGCTGGTGGATTGCGGTAGCTGCATCGCCGCTGTCCATATCAACGGTCTTCAGCGCACGCGGGACGGTCGAAATTGGCTTCATCGCAGCACGTACAACGAGAGGTTGAGCATTAGTCATGCCACCCTCCAGGCCACCGGCGCGGTTAGTTTCACGATCCACGCCGTCGTCGGTACGCACCATTTCGTCATGGGCCTCGGTGCCACGGCGACGGGCTTCCTCAAAACCGTCGCCGATCTCCACGCCCTTGACGGACTGAATTCCCATCAAGGCACCTGCAAGCTGCGAATCCAGACGGGCATCACCGGAAATGTGCGATCCCAGGCCCACCGGCAGACCGTGGACAACGACCTCAACGATGCCACCGAGAGTGTCGCCCTGCTTCTTGGCGGCCTTGATTTCGTCAATCATCGACTCCTCCGCAGCTGCGGAGAATGCACGCACTGGCGACTCGTCAATCTTGTCCTGATCGGCGAAGGTCGGCAGTGGCCCCTCGAAGGGTTCGGAACGACCGATGGAAATAACGTGGCTGACAACTTCCACACCGAGAGTCTCACGCAGAATTGAGCGGGCCACAACCGATGCCGCCACACGTGCTGCAGTCTCACGAGCCGATGAACGCTCCAGGATGTTTCGAGCATCGGTGTGGTTGTACTTCAGCATGCCGTTGAAATCGGCATGCCCCGGGCGCGGGCGGGTTAAGGTGGCGCCACGAGCTGTATCCAGAACAGCTGGGTCAACCGGATCCGGGCTCATGACCTCAGTCCACTTGGGCCATTCGGAGTTGCCGACCATTATGCCAATCGGCGATCCCAGCGTCTCACCATGTCGAATGCCAGTCAGCAGCGTGACCTCATCAGCCTCAAACTTCATTCGCGCGCCTCGACCATAACCGAGGCGGCGGCGTGCGAGGTGGCGTGATACGTCATCTGTAGTCAGGGGAAGTCCGGCTGGCGCACCTTCTACGAGAGCGATAAGCGCTTTGCCGTGAGATTCACCCGCGGTAGTCCAACGAAGCATAGGTATCATAATGTCACGTTTGCCGTACTTCTTGTGCATTTGGGGGCATACAAGTATCAAATATGCCCCATTTTATCGCCCCTGGTCTACCGCTTCAGGGGACTTGTAGGTGCCCTCCGCTTATCCCCCCACACAATGGCGGTTGCTGCAAGCATCGCAGGCCCATGAGCCACGCTCGCCGGTACAAGCGCTGTTTTTGCTTTACGACGGTCACCCAAGCGCCGCTTTCCCGCGGTGGCTCCTGCTATGAGGAGAGTGAGTCCCGCAGCCAACAGAATTGCCACTGCAATCCAGATTGCTGCCGCCACCGGCTCGCCCGATACCAGACCGACACCGCCACCGAGAATTGCTGCGAGCTTCACATCTCCAGCCCCCATAGAGCGTGGGTTAAACATAAAGACTGCTACATAGAGGCCAAACCAGAGGCCTATCCCCATTCCTACGGCTGCGACCGCAGTGACGAGATTGTCAGCCAAGGTGCCTTTATGCTGGAGCACCATTCCAGTGATCGCTATCAGGCCCACTCCCCCTAGCATCAACCACCAGTTCGGCAGTCTTCGCCGGGTCACATCCAACCAGCAGCCAGTACCGCCCCAGCCGAGAACAAGCAACACGACTAGATAATAGAAAACCCGGTCAAGGTAGACCGGGTCAATCCTGTACTGTCCAATTGGAGACAGCCCTATCTCAATTATGTCCCACCCCATAACTTTGAGATTCTAACGGGTGTGAGTTAGTTCGGCAGCGCTGCACGCATCGCCTCGACATCGGGAGTGCGCCCAGTGAACTGCTCGAACTGTCCCACCGCTTGATGTAGCAGCATGGACAGTCCACCGACCGCCTGTGTCCCTCCGCGTTCGGCTGCTTTCACAAGTGGGGTTGGCCAGGGATTGTAAATGACATCGAGAATCTTCGGTGCTCGAGCGAGGTAGCCAGCAACCGATTCAATTGCGGCTGACGGCACCGTAGAGACCAGCACGTCGGCATTACCAGCAATATCTGCCAGGTTTGGAACATCAAAAGTCACCCAAACAAATTCCATCCCCAGCGCGGCAGCTAGCGGTTCAATGTCATATGCGCGCTCGGAGCGCGCTACTACGGTCACATGATTAACCCCCAGCTGCGCCAGCGCCCAAAGTGCCGGTCGTGCCGTGCCACCGGCACCAACAACAACGGCGCGACCACGTGGTGCGTTCGTGCAGTCTATCTCGCGCAGTGCTCCCAGTACGCCGTCGCCATCGGTGTTGTCGGCGAACCAGCCCGAATCACGACGGACCAGGGTGTTCGCTGAACCAATGAGCCGTGCGCGCTCACTGACTTCATCGGCGAAGTCCAGCGCGGCAAACTTGCCGGGCATCGTGACGGAAAACCCCTGGAAACTGGGGTCTGCGCCACCAACGACGTCGGCAAGCTCTTCGGCGTTGCACCGAATGCGATCATAGTGCCAGTCATTCATTCCCGCAGCGCGGTAACCGGCGTTGTGAATAGCCGGCGAGTACGAGTGATCAATCGGATCTCCCAGCACGGCTGCGCGATGAGTTATAGGCATAGGAGTTCTACCTCTTAGCGGTTCGAATCCAGCACGCCATTGCTGCGTGACTCGTCAATAGCGGCCTCGTGCTCTTCGAAGGTCGTGCTAAAGACGGTATTCCCTTCCTTGTCCACCGTGACAAAATACAGCCAGGTTCCGTCAGCCGGATTTTCCATGGCACGAATCGCCTCGATGGAGGGCGAAGCAATAGGGGTTTCCGGCAGCCCCTCCTTGGCGTAGGTGTTCCATGCGGTCTTTCGCGCGCGGTCCTCATCCGTGGTTGCGATTTCCTGATCCGGCAGATCGTAATTGACTGTCGAGTCGAACTGCAGCTGCATCGGTTCGTCGAGACGGTTGAGAATAACGCGAGCGACCTTATCGAAGTCACCATCTGGCGACTCCATCTGAATCAGAGAAGCTGCGGTAATCAACTCGTATGGAGATAGACCAACCATGTCCGCCGAAGCCATGAGGCCCGTGTCCTCATAGTTCTTCACCGATTCCTTGACCAATTTTGCCAGCATCTGTTCGGGCGTCTGCTGCGGGTCAAGGTGATGAACACCCGGCGTAATCAGTCCCTCAAGACGACGAGGGTCGTTGCCACGCGCAGCTACCGCGTCCCGTGCCCATTCTGGAACGCCGAGCGCGGCCAAATCAGCCTCGCCAGCAGCACGTTCGAGATCGGCCTTGGACACGCAGTCATTGTCCTCAACGCAAGTGGCCTCTGAAATAAGCGAAAAAATTCCCTTACGCACATCCGATGAGGACACAATGCGGGTATCGGCGAAACGGGCGCCAGTCGGAATGTCAACGGTACCGACCTGATTTTCGACGTCCAGAAGAGCCTCGACGGTCTCGTCGGCCTTCATCCGCTGGTGGAGTCGGTAGAAACCCGGCTGCAATTCACTTGAATGGGAGTTTTCATTCGCGGCCTGGATGAATGCCCGGGAAGACTTGACGACGCCGCTTTCCACCAATTGGTTGGACAAATCAGTAAGTGACGTGC
This sequence comes from Corynebacterium sp. HMSC074C05, assembly GCF_001838325.1. Classification (NCBI taxonomy): domain Bacteria; kingdom Bacillati; phylum Actinomycetota; class Actinomycetes; order Mycobacteriales; family Corynebacteriaceae; genus Corynebacterium; species Corynebacterium sp. HMSC074C05. The sequence goes on along the minus strand of NZ_KV836292.1, from coordinate 371,231 downwards.
CTTCACTGACCTCAACAATCGTCATTGGCCCCTCGGCTTTGCCGTCGTAATCGTCTACAATGCCCCCACGATTCCAGACGAGGCCAATCACTGCGAGGACCAACACGCATAACAGGACAGAAGTCATATTGATTGCCACTGCCGTTTGGCGGTGACGAACCCGAGGCTTTGTCCCACCGCTGCGAGCACCAGCGCGGTCCCGGTCGGCACGGCCGCTAGCAGTGCGGCGCGCAGTCTGCGCGTCTTTACTCATCAATAATCTCCTCGAATGCAGCTCACTCTCCCATCGGTATCAGCAAGGAGTCCTCCCATTTGGGTACGACACGCGACTGATAACGACTGGTGCGACATAGCTTTACGACGAAGTCGTAGCACTAGGTTGCATTGTAGGTGTGAATCGCCACTTCAACTTTTCAAATCCCATGCACGAAGAAAACGTGCTCAGGTATTACACACTTAATAATTGCGCAAAGGTGGGTGAATTGTCACCTTTCGGTAACTTTTGTGTGCCCCTAGTCGGTATTTTCGTCCAAAGCTTTTGCCCGTCTGTCCAACCAGGATTGTAGAATTTCTACTGCCGCAGCCTGGTCAATAATCTTCCGCCCGGACTTAACATCAATACCTGCTGCGTGCAGCCGTGATTGAGCCATTACCGTCGTCATACGCTCGTCGGCGTAATGCACTACGACTCGGTCACCGAGTCGGCGCTGCAGCCGGAATCCAACGTCAGTAGCTTTCCGCGCAGAAGTCCCGAACGTGCCGTCGAGCATAAGGGGCATGCCGACAACAATCTCGACGACCTCAAGTTCAGTGGCGAGTTCCACGAGCCGGTCAATATCCGGCCCGTCAGGATCTTTTCGCCCCGTTGCTCGAGTGACTGTTTCAACCGGGGTCGCCAGGATACAGTCGGGGTCAGAGACTGCGACACCAACGCGGACATCGCCGACGTCGATTCCGAGCCGTCGACCCCGACCGGGATCATCCTGGCCGGGGGTATCAATGCGGGGCTTAGCCATTGTTTACTGCTCTTCCGATAGCACAGCCGTTAATTGGCTACTTGGACAGTTCGGCCTCAACAGCGGCCAATGCTGCGTCGATACCGGAGGTATCAGAGCCGGAGCCCTGTGCCATTGCCGGTTTACCGCCGCCCTTGCCGCCGACCTCGGCGCCCATCAGCTTCACCAAATCGCCGGCCTTAATACCGCGATTGACGGCTTCATCCGAAACCGAGGCCACAAACGGAACCTTGCCGCCGGCGTTGGAGATCAACGCAATGACGCTTGGGCGATCCGCAAGGCGCTTCGCCAAGTCATTAGCCAGCGAACGGATGTCCTTCATCTCCGTACCGTCGGGAAGCTTAAGTCCGAGGTAGGTGACATCGCCGATGGTGCGAGCGGACTCCAGGTGAGACGCGGCATTGGCCAGCAGCTGTCCGGCCTTGAAATCAGCGAGCTGCTTCTCTGCAGCCTTGAGCTTCTCAGCCAGTGCTGCAATGCGGTCTGGCAGCTCAGCAGACGGAGCCTTGAATTCAGTGGCCAGTCGCTCAGCCAGGAGACGCTCGGTGGACAGGTAGCGGAAGGAATCGATACCCGAGTAGGCCTCAATACGGCGCACGCCCGATCCGACAGAGGACTCGCCCAGCACAGCTACCGGACCAATCTGCGAAGAATGCGAAACGTGGGTACCGCCACACAGCTCAATTGAGAACGGGCCACCGACCTCAACAACGCGGACGATGTCGCCGTAGTTTTCGTTGAACAATGCCATGGCACCAGCGGCCTTGGCCTCTTCCAACGGCATCTCGGCAGTATTGACAGCCCAGTCGTTGTCGACAGCCTCATTGGTAATCTGCTCAATCTCACGGAGCTGTTCCGGTGTGAGCTGCTCACCGTACTTGAAGTCGAAACGGAGGTAGCCCGGCTTATTCATGGAACCAGCCTGAGTTGCAGTATCCCCCAGTACCTGACGCAGAGCACCGTGAATCAGGTGAGTTGCAGTGTGCGCCTGACGAGCACCGTGACGCCACTGCTCGTCTACCAAAGCTTCAGCGGAGACGCCCGGGGTAAACTCACCGGCTGTGACGATGCCCTTGTGCAGCCACAGCTTCTTGCCCACCTTTTGGACATCGTTGATGTGGACCACAGCGCCGGAATCAGTCACGATTCGACCACGGTCAGCCAGCTGACCTCCGGCCTCGGCATAGAGCGGAGTGCGGTCGAGGATAACCTCAATCTCATCGCCCTCTGCGGCAAACGCCTGCTTCTGGCCATCAGCAATGATGCCGAGAATCGTGGATTCGTCGGCAAGCCGATCGTAACCAGTGAAGGACGTCGGGTGTTCATCGATGAACTCGCGGTAGACGTGCAGGTCGGTGTGCGACTGCTTCTTTGCCTGGCTGTCGGCCTTTGCACGCGCACGCTGCTCAGCCATCTCGCGATCGAATTCCTCGCGGTCGATGGTCAGGCCAGCTTCTTCGGCCATCTCGATGGTCAGGTCGATTGGGAAGCCGTGGGTGTCATGCAGGGTGAAGGCATCGTGACCGGATAGAACGGTTTTACCCTCTGCCTTGGCCTTGGTGGCCGCGCGCTCGAACAGCTCCTCACCAGCGGACAGCGTCTTGGTGAAGGTCTTTTCCTCGGCGACGGCGACGCGGCGAATACGGTTCCAGTTCTCCGCGATCTCTGGGTACGACGGGGTCATGGTCTCGGCCGCGATACCAATCAGCTTCTCCAGCACTGGACCGTTAGCGCCGAGCAGGCGCGCAGAGCGGATAATACGGCGCAGAAGGCGACGCAGAATATAGCCACGATCGGAGTTCGAGGGGGTGACACCGTCGAGCATCAGCATCAAGCCGGTACGGCTGTGGTCAGCGATGACGCGGAAACGGATGTTGTCCTGGTGGTTCGAGCTGTATTTCGAACCGGTGAGCCGCTCAGCCTCGTCGATAACCGGACGCAGTAGGTCGGTTTCGTAGACGTTGTCGACACCCTGCAGCAGGAAAGCAACACGCTCGATCCCCATACCGGTATCGATGTTCTTCTTCGGCAACGGGCCAAGAATCTCGAAAGAGTCCTTGCCTGTTCCTTCGCCACGCTCGTTTTCCATGAAGACGAGGTTCCAAATCTCGATGTAGCGATCCTCGTCGGCCTCTGGGCCACCATCAGCTCCGTACTCCGGGCCGCGGTCGTAGAAAATCTCTGAGCACGGACCACACGGGCCAGGCACACCCATGGACCAGTAGTTGTCCGCCATACCTCGGCGCTGAATGCGCTCCTCCGGCACACCAACCTTCTCGTGCCAGATGTCATGGGCCTCATCGTCGTCGAGGAAAACAGTTACCCACAGCTTCTCAGCCGGGATGCCAAAGCCGCCGTCCTCAACAGCACCAGTCAGAAGGCTCCATGCATGAGTGATGGCACCTTCCTTGAAGTAATTTCCGAATGAGAAGTTACCCGCCATCTGGAAGAAGGTGTTGTGGCGGGTCGTGATACCTACCTCTTCAATGTCCAGTGTGCGCACGCACTTCTGAATTGAGGTCGCGGTGGAGAAGTCCGGAGTCTCATTGCCGAGGAAGTAGGGCTTGAACGGCACCATGCCGGCATTAACGAACAGCAGGTTCGGGTCATCCAAAACCAGGGAGGCACTGGGGACCTCGGTGTGTCCCGCCTTTACGAAATGCTGGATGAAGCGATTTCGAATTTCATGAGTCTGCACGGTGTTCTACTTCCTCGTTTCACGTCGAGCGTCCGAGATGTTTAATACAAAACTAGCAGTCTACCCGCTCGGTTCGAGCAACTTTAAAACCACCCCACCGGCACCCCGTAGATCCCGACCGATCTCGCCTACTTCGATTTCCGGCGGCTCCCCCGGATAATTCGGCGAATGCGTCCGAGGTACTCAGCCATGCCGTTTTCACGACCGTGATTGGATGGAACGAAATAATCAGTGCCCACCAACTGATCTGGTGGATACTGTTGGGCAACGACACCCATGGGGTCATTGTGCGGGTAGATATAGTCCACCGCGTGACCAAGGTCCTTAGCCCCGCTGTAATGTCCGTCGCGCAAATGCGGTGGCACCGGCCCGGTTTTCCCGGAACGAACATCCTTCAACGCCCCGTCGATTGCGCTTATGACCGAATTGGATTTCGGTGCCGTGGCCAAGTGAATCGTGGCCTGCGCCAGCGTCAGCCGAGCTTCCGGCATGCCTATCAAGGCAACGGCCTGCGCCGCGGCGACGGCGGTTTGCAGTGCTGTCGGGTCTGCCATACCGATGTCTTCGCTAGCCAGAATTACGATTCGGCGGGCAATAAACCGAGGGTCTTCCCCACCCTCAATCATCCGCGCCAAGTAGTGCAGGGCAGCATCGACATCAGACCCTCGAACGGACTTAATAAACGCGCTGGTGACGTCGTAATGCTGGTCGCCATCGCGGTCATAGCGAACCACGGCCCTGTTGATCGAATTGGCAAGCGACTCAGCGGTAATCTGCTCACCGTCGGCTACGGCTTCTGCGGCTGCCTCGAGGTACGTCAGGGAACGACGAGCATCACCAGCTGCCAGCGCAATGAGTTGATTACGTGCATCGTCTGTCATACTGACGCGACCATTGAGGCCGCGCTCATCAGTAAGTGCTCGATCAATGAGCGTGCCGACGGCTTCGTCATCCAGTGGCTGCAACTGTAACAACAGTGATCGACTGAGCAGCGGGGACACCACTGAGAAGGATGGGTTTTCCGTCGTTGCCGCAACGAGAAGGACAATCCGATTTTCCACGGCACCCAACAGGGCATCCTGCTGGGTCTTAGAGAAGCGGTGCACCTCGTCGATGAAGAGCACCGTTTGAATGCCCTGATTAACGAGCGTGCGACGAGCAGTATCGATAACCGCACGCACTTCCTTCACCCCGGCATTAAGCGCGGAAAGCGCTTCAAAGTGTCGACCGGTCGCCGCGGAAATCAAACTGGCAAGAGTGGTCTTGCCAGTTCCAGGAGGGCCAAACAGAATAACAGAGGTGTCGCCGCCACCCTCGACCAGACGGCGCAACGGTGCTCCGGGGGCTAGCAGGTGGTCTTGACCAACGACTTCATCCAGGTTTCGCGGTCGCATCCGAACCGCCAATGGCGCATGTGCACCTGGGTGGAAATAGGTGTTCGCATCGGAGTTCAGGCCAGTGCTTGCTGGCCCCGCACCCCGACCTTGGCTCTTGGCCGCCGCAGGGCTAGCGATCGAAGGCTCGTCGAAAAGCCCTGGAGCGTCATCGGCGGAGCCGTTTGCACCGCCTGTCGGCAGCTTATTCGGATCCGCCACGTATGCCCTAGCCTTCCTCTTGCTCTAAGAAATCAATTACAGCATGTGCGAACTTTTCCAGCTCGTCGGCACGATCGTCCTCACATCTATGGGCGAACTGCGCAATGGCGCGAGCTGTGTTAGCCATGTCGCGTCGCTCCAATGCTGAGCCACCAACTTCCGGCTTCAGGTCCGTACGTCCTTCATGCCCCACCCACAGCGCTTGCTTCGGAGAACCGAAGAAAGAAACCGTTGCGGAGATGAAGAACCAACCGAGCAACGCCGCAGCAATGAACGCCATCATACGGCGGTCGCTCGTGTCGCGATACCAATGGTCACGAATCTCTTCCATCCATGCACGGACAAACACGTCGACCTCTGCCTCCGATGGGCGCTCCACGAAAACGTGCAGCGGGAAGCCTGCGACGACGCTGGCCACGTCGAAGATGACATCGCGGTAACCAGCCCACTCATAGTCGAGGAACTGGACCTTGTCGGCCAGCAGAATGTTGTCCGGGGCGAGGTCAAACGGAGTAAACGCCCTATGCGTGCCCTTCTCAATTCGACGAGCAGCATCCTCACCGAAAGAGCGCACAGCGTCGGGAACAGGAATGCCGGAGCCTTCAATAGCTCGCATGCCAAAGCGAATCCCCGACACAATGCCGTGGTCACGCGCCTCCAGAGCCTCACGATCGACCTTGTTCTTCACCCACATACGACGACGCAGGGTCTCAAACCCCTCTTCGCGAGTATGCGTGTGAATATGCATCCGGCCCAGCGACGCGCCGAGACTGCGGAACGCGCGCAATCGACGCTCTTCATCGCCACGAAAGAGTACGTCCGCAAGAGTGTCCACGACACCGACGTCGCTGAGAACCAATAGCTGCTTTGAAACATCGTAAGCAAGGAGCTGAGGCCCCGGGCGAACGTCGTCAGGCAGCGTATTGATGAACTGGTACGCCACGACTTCCCGTAAAACGGCCGGATCGACACCTTCAGTCATCGTAGGAATTTGCTTTACGACGACCGTGCGCTCCTGCATAAAGGGATTTGTGGCGACCCGTACGCGGACAACAAGAGCGTTTGACTGGCCTGTAAGTACTTCTGGATCCGACAACACTGGAGTGCCGCCGAATCGTGCGGAAAGCAGTGTCTCTGCATCTTTAACTACACTGTCAACTTCTGCTGCAGCGTCGTCCGAGTACTCCATTGAATGCCCTTTCAATGAGCCAGTTTCAGTCAGGCGATACGGATGTTGCGTTGTGGCCCGTACCGCCTTGGTTGGGAGGAATTGACCCCGCTCGCGCTGTTCACGCTGGAGTGGCGGAGCACATTCCTCGCAATGTGATTTCTTTGTTTACTTGCTGTCGCCTGCGTCGGCTGCTGCCTTGGCGCCGTCTGCCTTCTGCTTTGGCTTCGGCTTGAAGTCGATACCGGTCTCCTTGCGCTGCTGAGCGGTAATCGGAGTCGGGGCGTCAGTCAACGGATCAACGCCGCCACCGGACTTCGGGAAGGCAATAACTTCGCGAATGGAGTCAACGCCGGCCAGCAGGGAAACGATACGGTCCCAACCGAATGCGATACCGCCGTGCGGCGGAGCGCCGTACTGGAAGGCGTCCAGCAGGAAGCCGAACTGCTCCTGTGCCTCTTCCTCGCCGATGCCCATAACATCGAAGACGCGCTTCTGGACATCTGGGCGGTGAATACGAATGGAGCCGCCACCAATTTCGTTACCGTTGCAGACGATGTCGTAGGCGTAAGCCAGTGCGTTGCCCGGATCCTTGTCGAAGGTATCCATGTGCTCTGGCTTCGGCGAGGTGAAGGCGTGGTGCACAGCAGTCCACTGGGAGTGACCCAGGGCAACGTCACCGGAAGCGGTAGCGTCGGCAGCCGGCTCGAACAACGGTGCGTCGACGACCCAGGTGAATGCCCAGTCGCCTTCCTTAATCAGGCCGAGCTTCTTGGCAATCTCTCCACGAGCAGCACCCAGCAGTGCACGGGAGCTCTTAGCATCACCTGCAGCGAAGAAGATGCAGTCACCCGGCTTCGCGCCGACGTGCGCCGCGATGCCTTCACGCTCTGCGTCAGTAATGTTCTTGGCAACCGGGCCGCCCAGAGTGCCGTCCTCCCCAACGAGGATGTAGGCCAGGCCCTTTGCGCCGCGCTGGCGGGCCCAATCCTGCCAGGCGTCGAGCTGACGACGAGGCTGCGATGCGCCACCGTCCATAACAACTGCACCAACGTAGTCGTTCTGGAAGACACGGAAAGTGGTGTCCTTGAAGAACTCAGTGCACTCCACCAGCGGAATGTCGAAGCGCAGGTCCGGCTTGTCAGAACCGTACTTCTCCATGGCCTCCTTAAAGGTCATGCGTGGAATCGGAGTCTGAACAGTGACACCGGCCTCGGCGAAGATAGCAACCAGAATCTCTTCAGCCAGCGCAATGACATCGTCCTGCTCGGCGAAGCTCATCTCAACGTCGAGCTGAGTGAACTCCGGCTGGCGGTCAGCGCGGAAGTCCTCATCGCGGTAGCAGCGGGCGATCTGGTAGTAGCGCTCCATGCCCGCGACCATAAGCAGCTGCTTGAACAGCTGAGGGGACTGCGGCAGTGCATAGAAAGTGCCCGGCTTCAAACGAGCCGGCACTACGAAGTCACGAGCGCCTTCCGGCGTAGAGCGAGTCAACGTCGGAGTCTCGATTTCGGTGAAGTCGTGGCTGTCCAGCACCTTGCGTGCTGCGCGGTTGACAGCCGCACGAAGACGCATAATCTTGGCCGGGCCTTCACGGCGTAGGTCTAGGTAGCGGTACTTCAGACGGGCTTCTTCGCCCACAGTGCCAGAAGTTCCAACATCCTCGAGCTGGAACGGCAATGCCGCCGACTCGTTGAGGATGGTCAGCTCCGTAACATTGACCTCAATTTCGCCCGATGCCAGGTTCGGGTTTTCGGAGCCCTCCGGGCGCTTCTCAACGACACCGGTGACCTGAATGCAGTACTCGCTGCGCAGGTGGTGTGCACGCTCAGCAACTTCGCTGTTGCGGAACACAACCTGGGCGTAACCGGAGCGGTCACGCATGTCGATGAAGATTACGCCACCGTGGTCACGGCGGCGTCCTACCCAACCGGTCAGGGTTACTGTGCTGCCGGCGAGGTCAGCGCGGAGGTCTCCGGCAAGATGCGTACGAAGCACTGCGAATTGGTCCTTCCAAAATTGGTGCTATAGGGATTAACGCTGTGGATAGCGGTTTCGTCCGTGTAGTCTACCTTGAAGCCATAAAGGTGAGAAGAAGACCCCGGTTATTTTGCCTATTACCGGTCATCGCCCCGGTCATCGCGTTGGGTCTACCTCGGGCTTCATGTACTCACTTAGACATAGATCTTTGTAGGCCCTGACGTTGACTTCCATACGGACACTTTGACGCAGCGCTATTCAATGGCCCGTTTTCCGAACCCTATGCAATAGTCTTACTCCTATGACCTTCCGGAATGACTTCCAAAAGAGCTCGGCTCGTGCCGAGCGACGCTCGGGTGGTGGCCGCGCTATTGCAGTAGGCGGTGGCGGCATCGGCGGCCTTGTCCTCATTGGCCTGTACTTACTTCTCGGCGGTGACCCGGGACAATTGGGACAGCTGACAGGTGCCCAGAACAATCAGTCCTCTCAGACTGCACAGCAGTCCCCTGGTGAGGATCCCTGCAAGACCGGCGAAGATGCCAACAGCCGCATCGATTGCCGGATGGAATTCACCGGCATTTCCGTCGACCAGGTGTGGGCGGAGCAACTCCCCGCACAGGCCGGCATCAAGTACACAAACCCAGGCCTAGTCCTCTTTGAAGGCTCCACTCAGTCGGGCTGCGGCGCGGCGTCCTCGTCCACCGGCCCGTTCTACTGCCCCGCCGATCAAACGGCCTACTTCGACACGGAGTTCTTTAGCACCCTGGAGCGCATGGGCGGAGGCAACGGACCACTCGCACAGGAGTACGTCGTGGCCCACGAATTCGGTCACCATATCCAAAATTTGGAGCGTACGCTCGGCCGCAGTAACTACAACGAGCCTGGCCCCGATTCCGATGCCGTAAAGATTGAGCTGCAGGCAGACTGCTATGCGGGTATCTGGGCTCACTACGCGGACAAGGGGCCGGACGCAATCCTCGAACCGCTTTCCGACGAGCAAGTTGCCGATGCCCTCAAAACTACGAAGGCCATTGGCGATGACACCATCCAGCAGCATTCCGGCGGTGGTGTTCAACCGGACTCCTGGACCCACGGCTCGGCTGAACAGCGTACGAAGGCATTCCTCACCGGCTACAAGTCAGGAAAGATGTCTCAGTGCGACACTCTCGAGCGCGGTGTCTACAGCTAGACTCCGCACTCAACAAATGCACGTTTCCTAGATGCGCGACTGCAACTCCTGAACCAGCGCATCTAGGGCCACCGCGTGCTGCTCGTGGGACTCGAGGTTCTTCAGCTGAACCTCGCCCGCGGCCAATTCAGACTCGCCGAGGACCAACGCAAATCGGGCTCCAGCGCGATCGGCACCCTTCATTGCACCCTTCAGCCCGCGGCCACCGTAGGACATATCCGCGCGGATACCCGCTTGGCGCAGCTTATTGATCTGTACCGCCATAGCGTGAGCGGCTTCTTCACCGAGTGCAACACCATAGACATCGACGCGTCGACCATCGCTGGCCTGCTTGCCCTCGGCTTCCAGTGCGAGCAGCGCACGATCCACACCCAAGCCAAAGCCAATTCCAGACAGCTCTTGGCCGCCGAGCTGCGCCATCAGCCCGTCGTAGCGACCACCGCCACCGATACCCGACTGCGCACCAAGGCCGTCGTGAACAAACTCGAAGCACGTCTTGGTGTAGTAGTCCAATCCGCGCACCATTCGCGGATTGATGACATAGGGCACCTTCATGTCATCCAGCAGCCCAGTCACCGATTCAAAGTGGCTGCGAGCGGTATCAGAAAGGTGGTCCAACATCAGTGGCGCGTCGGCGAGCATTTCCTGCATTTCCGGTCGCTTATCGTCGAGGACGCGCAGCGGATTGATGTTTGCACGGTGGCGCGTTTCCTCATCCAAAGGCAGGTCAAACAAGAATTCCTGCAGCTTAGCGCGGTATTCGGGGCGACAGGTGTTGTCACCGAGGCTTGTCAGCTCAAGCCGGAATCCTTCCAGGCCAATGCCGCGGAAGCATGCGTCGGCAAGCGCGATAACCTCAGCGTCCAGCGCGGGATCATCGACACCGATTGCCTCTACGCCCACCTGCTGCAACTGACGGTAACGGCCGGCCTGCGGGCGTTCATAGCGGAAGAACGGCCCCGCGTAGGAAAGCTTGACCGGCAGCTGACCGCGGTCGAGATTGTGCTCAATGACCGCGCGCATTACGCCTGCAGTCCCCTCCGGGCGCAGGGTGACCGAGCGGTCGCCGCGGTCGGCGAACGTGTACATCTCCTTGGTGACGACGTCCGTCGATTCACCTACGCCGCGTGCAAAAAGGCCGGTTTCCTCGAAAATTGGCAGCTCAATGTGCTCATAGCCCGCGAGTCGTGCGCGGTGCTGGAATGAGTTCCGCACCGCCTCGAATTCGCGGGAGACCGGCGGGACGTAATCCGGCACGCCCTTGGGCGCGGAGAACGGCTTCAACTTCTTTGGCTTCTGGCTAGAGTTCACTCCGCTAACTCTACCTGCCAACTCTCACGACGTGTCAGCCAGGCTAGGTGAGGTTTTGCAGGAAGGGGTTGGTCTCGCGCTCCTCGCCTATCGACGATGCGGAGCCATGGCCCGGAAGAATCATGAGGTCATTCGCCAGCGGGAGGACCTTATCCTTCAACGACTGCTGCATGTGCTCCGGACTACTGCCCGGTAAATCTACGCGACCGATAGCCCCCTTAAAGAGGACATCCCCGCTGAAGATAATCTCATCTTCCCCATCGGAAGCGCGCAGCATTACGCACCCCGGAGAGTGACCCGGTGCGTGAATGACTTCGAAATTTAACCCTGCCCACTTAACTTCGTCGCCATCTTCGAAGAAACCAGCTTTTGTATAAGCCTGCATGGATTCGATGTCAAAGAGGTGTCCGAAAGAAGAACCGCCGAGTTTCGGATTGGCCAGCAACACATTGTCGCTTTCGTGAATGAAGACAGGGATATCCCAGAAGTCGGCGGCCTCCGCGACATCGCGGACGTGGTCGATATGACCATGGGTCAGCAGAATTGCTTCCGGCTTCCAATCTCGCTTTTCAACCTCGCCGCGTATTACCTCGAACGCTCCCATGCCCGGGTCAATAATCACGCACGGGGTAGCCAAATCGTCCATCCCCGGAGCGCCTGTTGCCACGTAGCAGTTGGTCTGAAAAGGGCCGGCTGCAAATCCAAATATCTCCATAGCGCACATTCTATCGAGTGTCTGCTTGGCTCGAGCTGGGTTCATTTATCACGCTGTTAAGTTCCCGCTAAAACGACGGCTGATAGGTGGCGAAACTCGTAGAACTGTTCTTGGCAATTGGAACTGACGATTGGAAGCTTTTATGCAGATTACGTACTCAGCCACTATCACCTTTTTTCATCCTGACAGCTGTGGGAACGGCTCTAGCAGGTTATCCGCGACTGGCCTTCATCCTTTTCATGTCAGCCGCAATAAGCCTGGGTGCAAGGAGTCTAACTCGCCGTTGTCGTAGTCGTGTTGTCGAAGGCACAGGCAGAAGTAAGAGCTGCATCACGCCGGAGAAGGTGAAGAAGTACCGTCGCCAACACCCCGGTGTCGGCATCAAAGAAGCTGTCGAAGCTCTACGTGCTAAAGCGGAACGCCCTTTCCCATGCCGACTTGGCCTGTCATCTCGCAAATGAGAACCGACTCCGGGCATAATGGTCGATTGTGTACGCGACGGTGACCGACTGAGCTTTCACCTCAAACTCGGTCACTATCTATGGGCAAAACCGTCCGCTGGTGTGCCGTCACCGGCAATCGATGACTAAGAGATACGGAGAGAGACTAGTGGCCAATAATGAGCAAAGGCGCAAAGATGCGATGCGGACGCTCGAGCGCGAACTTAAGCGCCGTGCACGTGCCGAGAAGCTGAAGCCACTGGGTGTTGTCGTAACCACCTTGGCTATCCTGCTCTTTATCGGTGGCGGAATCTACCTGCTGACCACGGCTGGCGGCGCTGACGACAATGAGGCCGCTGATGAATCCACGACTCCAGTCGAACCTGCAGCTCTGACAGCTACTCCCGTCAGCGGTGAAAAGGTTCCGATGAAGCGCTCTTCCGCGCTTCCGGAAACCGTGACCTGTGACTACCCGGATGATGGCGAGGCATCGAAGGATATCGATAAGCCAGCTACCGACAATGTTCCCGCCACTGGCACTGTAACCATCACTCTGAAGACTAACCAGGGCGACATTCCGATGGAGCTGAACCGCGCTATTTCACCTTGCGGTGTCAATGCGATTGAGCACATGGCCAAGTCCAACTACTTCGACGACACCGTGTGCCACCGTATTACTGGTGGTGGCCTGAACGTTCTGCAGTGTGGTGACCCGACTGGTACCGGTAGCGGCGGCCCGGGCTTCAAGTTCGCTGGCGAGTGGCCGGTCAAGGATTCCGGTCTGGATCAGAACACCCCGTTGGTGTACCCGAAGGGCTCTATCGCCATGGCAAACCCGAGCGACCCGGATGCCAACGGCAGCCAGTTCTTCCTCAACTGGGCAGATTCTCAGCTGCCACCGCAGTACACCGTGCTTGGCTCCATGACTGACGAGGGCACCAAGACGGTTGCGGACATTGCGAAGAATGGTATCGAGGGTGGCGGTACCTCTGACGGTAAGCCAGCTAAGGAAGTCCGTATTGAGAAGGCGGAAGTCAAGTAGTTGACTCAACTAACTGATTGAGAAATTCATCAAAAACAGGGCCAAGGTGTTTCACCTTGGCCCTGTTTTAATACCGACGCGGCCTCAATCTTTATTCACATATCGATGCGCTGATAAACCGGCTACTGACCAGAAGTAATGCGGTAGACATCGAAGACTCCCTCGACACCGCGCAGAATGTTGAAGATATAGCCCATCTGCTTAGTGTCCGAAACCTCGAAGCTAAAACGCATTACGGCAACGCGGTCATCGGAGGTATGGGAGGACGTCGACAGGATTGAGACCTTCTGATCGGAGAAGACGCGAGTAATCTCCGAGAGCAGTCCGTGACGGTCAAGTGCTTCGATTTGCACCGTGACCATGAACACTGCGCCGGAGGAATCTGTCGCCCAAGAAACCTCGATAATGCGCTCGGGCTCCTGGTGGAGTTTTTCCGCATTGGTGCAATCCGTGCGGTGCACGCTGACACCGCCACCGCGGGTGACGAAACCAAAGATGGCATCGCCAGGCACCGGTGTACAGCACTTGGCCAACTTGGCAGCCATATCCGCACTGCCCTCCACAAGCACGCCGGTGCTGTCGGCGCGACGCGGAGTATTGTGCACACTCATCTTCGAAATCGGAGTGCGCGAGACCAACTGCTCTTCGGCATCGTCTGTGCTCGAGAACTGCGCCATCAGACGGTGCGTCACATGCTGAGCCGATACCTGCCCCTTACCAATCGCGGTATAGAGCGCATCGACATCCGCATAGTGCAGCTCGGAGGCAATCTGCTTGATGGACGCCGGAGTGAACAGGCGGTGCATCGGCAGACCACCGCGCTGTACCTCTGCCGCCAGCGCATCGCGTCCGGCATCGAGTGCCTCCTCGCGTCGCTCCTTGGCAAACCACTGGCGAATCTTTGCCCGCGCACGGGGAGTTTTAACGAACTTCTCCCAGTCCTTGGACGGACCAGAATGGGCATCCTTGGACGTGAAAATCTCGACGCGGTCACCGGTTTTTAGCGGTGATTCCAACGCCACCAACTTGCCGTTGACCTTGGCACCAATACAGCGGTGGCCAACCTCAGTATGGACCGCGTAGGCAAAGTCGACCGGCGTGGAGTCCGCGGGCAAAGTGATGACATCACCCTTCGGCGTGAACGCAAAAATTTCAGTGACTGAGAGATCATAGCGCAGCGAGTCCAGGAACTCGTTAGGATCTGCGGCCTCGCGCTGCCAATCCAGCAGCTGACGCATCCACGCCATCTGATCGACTTCGGCGGAATCTCCCTTATGAGAGCCTTTTGTTTCCTTGTAGCGCCAGTGTGCGGCAATGCCGTACTCAGCGTTGTAGTGCATCTCATGGGTGCGAATCTGCACTTCTAGCGGGGCCCCACCTGGACCAATGACCGTTGTGTGCAACGACTGGTAAACCCCGAAGCGCGGCGCGGAAATATAGTCCTTGAATCGCCCCGGCATGGGTTTGAACAGCGAGTGGACGGCGCCCATGGCGGCGTAGCAGTCCTTGGTCGTGTCCACCAGAACTCGAAGTCCGACCAGGTCAAAAATCTCGTCGAACTCGTGGCCGCGGACAATCATCTTTTGATAAATCGACCAGTAGTGCTTCGGCCTGCCCTGTACCTCAGCAGCAATGTGAGACTCCTTCAGATCCTTCTGAATCATCTCGGAGACTTCCTGGATGTACCGGTCCCGCTGCGGCGCTCGGTCTGCGACCAAACGCACAATCTCGTCGTACTTCTTCGGGTACAAAATGGCAAAGGAGAGATCTTCCAACTCCCACTTCACGCTGGCCATTCCCAAACGATGCGCCAGGGGTGCAATCACCTCGAGGGTCTCGCGGGCCTTCTTAGCCTGCTTTTCCGGCGGCAGGAAACGCATTGTGCGCATGTTATGCAGCCGGTCAGCCACCTTGATAACCAGCACGCGCGGGTCCTGGCTCATGGCGATAATCATCTTTCGCACGGTCTCTGCCTCGGCGGCGGAGCCCAACGCAACCTTGTCCAATTTGGTCACGCCGTCGACTAGGCGCGCGACCTCTGGGCCGAAGTCCCGTTCCAGGTCCTCCAGCGTGTAATCGGTGTCCTCGACCGTGTCATGCAGCAGCGCCGCCACCAGCGTGGTGGTATCCATACCAATCTCGGCGGCAATAGTGGCGACTGCAAGCGGGTGAGTGATGTATGGCTCGCCGGATTTCCGGTACACGCCGTCGTGAAGGCGCTCGGCGGTATCGTAGGCACGCTGCAGCACAGCCAAATCCGCGCGCGGATGCACCTGCCGATGCACCGCGACAAGGGGATCTAGCACCGGGCGGGTCTTCGTTCTGTTTCCGGTAAGGCTTCGCGCTAGGCGAGCACCATAACGGCGTGCGGGCCCTTCAGCCATGGCTCATTCACCCCTTATTAACCACGTACAGAGGCAGATCAGCAAGCTTCTCCCGAGCGCCCAGGCCTTCAACCTCCAGCACGGTGCACAGCCCGGTCACCTCGACACCAGCTGTCTCTAGCAGGGCGCGAGCTGCACACAGGGTGCCACCAGTTGCCAACACATCGTCGACAAGTACGGCCTTCTTGCCCTTCAGCTCAAACCCACTAGCCGGAATCTCAAGCGCGGCCGTACCGTATTCCAGTTCATAGGTCTCCGTCAGCACAGGTGGTGGGAGCTTGCCCTTCTTACGAATAGCGAGCACTCCCAGTCCGAGCTTGTATGCCACCGCAGAACCCAGCAGGAATCCACGCGCATCGAGGCTGCCGATAATATCGGCCCCGAACTCTTCCACCTTGGCGGAAATCTCGTCCACAAGCAGGGCGAACGTCGTGGCGTCGGCAAGCGCCGGCGTCAGGTCCTCGAACAGTACGCCCTCAACTGGAAAATCGGGCACAAACCGAATCTGATCAGCTAATGCCTCACGCGCGTGTGCATACGACACAGGTTTAAGCTCCTTTTCGGCAAAAAGAAAAAGTGCGGGTACCTGTCAACGATACCCGCACAATGCGCTTTTAAAGTAGTTTCACCCGAACCACTGGGAGGCGCTACCTCCTACTGCCCCGGACGCCAGGACAGCGGCTTGTTTTCATCGCCCTCAAGCTTCGGAGTCTTCACCGTTCGTTTCGGCGTCGACTGTTCCATTTCGCTTGTCGACGCGTCTTCCGCGCCCGTGCCCTCCGCGGCATCGGCGGCAGCCGACTCAGTGTTCGAGTCTTCCCCAGCAGATACCTTTGTGCGAGCGGCCAGCACCGCTTCATCATGCTTGCGGTATTCACGCTGACGCGACTTGAGCGTTACCAACAGCGGCGAAGCCAGGAAAATCGAGGAGAACGTGCCCTGAATAATGCCGATGAGCTGGACCAGCGCCAAATCCTTCAGCGTACCGACACCCAGCATGCCCACGGCGATAATCATCAGTGCCAGGATTGGCAGCAGCGTCGACACTGTGGTGTTGATAGAACGCATGATGGTTTGGTTGACAGCCAGATTCACCAGCTCGGCGTAACTTCTACGTGTCGATGAACGATAGCCTGCCGTATTCTCGTCGACTTTGTCGAAGACCACGACGGTGTCGTACAGCGAGAACGACAGCACGGTCAGGAGACCGATAATGGTGGCCGGGGTGACATCAAGGCCGATCAGCGCGTAGATGCCCATAATCACGATTGCGTCCACGGCCAGGGCGAGGATGGCAGAAATGGCCATGTCACGCTCGAAGCGGATAGTGATGTAGGCGAATACCAAGCCCAAGAACACTACTGCAGCCAGCAGCATGCGGTTGGTAATCGACGAGCCCCACGACTCCGAAACGGTCGAGTCACCAATCGCATCCGGGGTCTGCTCCCCCTGTGCGTCGACGGGTTTGAATGCGTCGTTCAGTGCGACGCGAGCACTATTAATCTCGTCCTGAGTCAGCTTCTCTGAGGTGATTTCCAGAATGCGGCCTTCGCCAGAACCGATGATCTGCACCAACTCCGGCTTGACGCCGGTGGCGTCGGTGAAGACCTCCTCAGCCTGTTCAGTCGTCACTGACGCAGGCGGCATAGTCATCTTGGTGCCGCCCTCGAAATCGATACCGAAGCTGAACCCTCGAATCAGCATCGATGCTACAGCAACGACAATGACGGCAATCGCAATCTGGTACCAGCGCTTCCGCTTACCGACGATGTTGATTCCACCCTCGCCGGTGTAGAGGCGGCGGAAGAATGAGTCCTCGTTAGCCGCGTCATTTTCGCTAGTCAGCGCCGGATTCGTCTGAGTAGTATTCATGGATTCCTACTTCCCCTCATTCGCGCCGGAGTCAGCCGAACCGGTGTCGGCAACTGCACTGGCGGCTGCATTGGAGGTGACAGCCTTTTTACCGGTAGCTACGGACTTGTTCCTGTTAGCGACCTCCATGACTGAACCAAAGCCGTTCATGGATGGTTTGGACAGTGCCGGCCACTTGCGAGTAGCCAGAATGACCAGTGGCGCAGTCACCAGGAAGGCGGTCACAATATCGAATGCCGTGGAAAGACCAAGCGTGAATGCGAAACCACGCACATCGCCAACAGCCAGGATGTAGAGGACCACAGCCGCAATGATGGACACAAAGTTACCCGACAGGATCGTACGCCGTGCTCGTCGCCAAGCATGCGGTACCGCAGAGCGGAATGTCCTACCCGCACGAATCTCATCCTTAATGCGTTCGAAGAAGACGATAAAGGAGTCAGCTGTCACGCCGATGGAAATGATGATACCGGCGATACCAGCGAGATCGAGTGAGTAGCCAATCCAGCGACCGAGCAGCACGAGTACGCCGTAGACCATCGCACCAGCTGCTGCCAGTGAAACCAGCGAGATGGCTCCGAGGCCTCGGTAAAGAACGATTGCGTAGACGACAATCAGAGCAATACCGATAATGCCGGCAAGCAGACCGGCCTCCAGGGAGGCCGACCCCAGCATGGCTGGAATGGTCGTAGTGGTACCGCCCGGCTCGCCGTCCTCACCTGCGAAGGACAGTGGCAGTGCGCCGTAACGCAAGTTATTCGCCAGCGCCTGTGCCTCATCGATAGTGAAATCACCCGTGATTCGAGTAGCTGAACCGACCGGGGTTGCCTCCTGAATCACCGGCGCGGAAATAACCTTCGAGTCCAACACGATGGCGACCTGCTGCTGCAGGTAGTCATTGGTCAGCTTGGTCCAGGTACGAGCGCCGGTGTCGTTCTTACCGGACTTGAAGCTAAAGGAGACCTGGATTTGACCAGACTGCTGATCGTAGCCACCGCTAATCGGCGCATTGGTGTCGATAGCATCGCCGGACAGACGCTGGCCCTTGACCTCGTCGTCTTGCCCAATCAACAGAGGAACCTTGCCCAGGAAGATTGCCTTACCGCCTTCTGGCGCACAGGTCACCAGCGGCTTGGCCGGGTCATCGGCACCCTGTAGCGGATCAACTGCATCGCGGTTATCGCAGGTCATTAGCGCAGCGGCTGCAAACTGTGTCGTTGGATCGTCGGACTGGCGAGTCGCCAACAGCACGTCACGAACCTTCGTACGCAGCTCTGCCGCTTCAATCGAGTTCGCCGGCTTTGCCGGAGCCGTTGCGTCCAGCTTCGGGGCCTCGCCCAGCGACTTGGACAGTTCCTCCGGGACCGGCTGGTCCGGGTTCTGTTCCTTGAAGGCATCAATTGCACGCTTCTGCGTCTCGTTCATGTCCTTGTACAGGCCATCGACGCGCTTGGTGGCGTCCTCCTTCGACAGGACACCGACCGAAACCCAGTCCTCTGCGGTCTTTTTGACTACTTCACCAAAGGCAGCTTCATCAGGGCCCTGCGTGGGCTGCTCTACCGGACGGAAAAACAGCTGCGAAGTCTGTCCGAGGGAACGTGCCTCCTGGGAGTCTTCACCCGGCACGGTGATGACCAGGGTGTCACCGTCAGTGACAACTTGAGCGCCGCTGACACCCATGCCGTTTACGCGGTTCTCCAGAATCTTGCGAGCCTGGTCGAGCTGATCGCGGGTCGGCTTTTCGCCCTGCGGCACCAGGGTTACTCGGGTACCGCCCTGCAAATCGATACCCAACTTTGGCTTGGCCGATCCGCCGCCGGTGAAAAAGACGAGTGCGTACGTAAGGATAAGGAAGCTGACAAACAGCGCCAACAGCCACTGTGGCCAGTTCCTCTTGAATGTATTCGCACCAGATCTGGATTTGCTGTTCAAAGCAAAGTCTCCTGAATCGTGACGTTTAGGTACTTGAACGTTTCGGGTTGAAACGCGTGTCTATAACTGCACCGCGAACTCGCGCAATACCAGGTAGGGGCATTGCGGGCGTCGCCAAGCAAGGCTATAAACACCAACCGCTAGAGGATAACCGATTTAGCGGCCTGCGCCGGTTTTGACTTGTACCTGTTTAGTGAAAATCTTCCCACGCTTGCCGACGGCGAAACCTGGGTCGCGCCCGCTAACGCTGCAGCCTGGATGCATGCAAACCGGCAGGGCGTGGGCGTACAAAAACTGCTACTACTTTTCGGTGGAAGTGGAATCGTCTGTACCCGGATTATCCGAATTGCTCGTTGTATCCGGGTTCGCGGCCTGCTCGTTGCTGTCCGAAGCCGCATTATCAGCCGGACCGTGGCCGGTAATTTCTTGCACATCGCCAATGTGGTCGTCCGGCGCATCGGAAACTCTGCCACGCTGGTCGCGGTGAGCGTAGCTAGCTCCCGCGCCGGTAGTGAGGTTGCGGGCAATAGCGCCCTTCTCCCAACGGGTGACGATGCCGTCAGCGATGATTAGGTCAACGGTTGTGTCGGTGGTATCAACGACCACGCCGTGCATGCCGGAACCGGTGATGACCTCCGCGCCAGGGGCCAGCTTATCCTGCATTTCCCGGATGGTGCGCACCTGCTTGTTCTGCTTGACGATCTGCCAAATCGGCAGCGCCAGGAACAAGAAAATAAGTAGGAGGAGAATAGTTTGATCCATGTCTGTCGAGTTTAACGAATTGCCTGCTCGCTATTCCACACTGCCCTGGGACAGGATTTGGGGGAAAGCTATTCTCCGATAGTGCCCTCCGGGGGCTGTAGCCCCAAGTGCCGCCATGCTCGGGCAGTTGCCACGCGTCCACGGGATGTGCGCGCAATCATTCCTGCACGTACCAAGTAGGGTTCGCACACTTCTTCCACGGTCGAGGGCTCCTCACCCACTGCCAGTGCCAGCGAGTTTACCCCCACCGGCCCACCGCCGTGTCCCTTGACCAGGGCTGTCAGCACTGCCCGATCCAGACGGTCGAGCCCCAGCTCGTCGACATCGAACACAATCAGCGCTGCCTTAGCCGCACCAAGATCAATAACGCCACCGGAGTGGACATCGGCGAAATCGCGGACGCGACGCAGCAGACGGTTGGCAATTCGCGGTGTACCGCGCGAACGCGACGCAATCTCCACTGCAGCCTCCGGGCTGATGTCTACCCCGAGGATCCCAGCGGCACGGGTAACCACCTTTGTCAGATCTTCGACCTCATAGAACTCCATCTGCGCGGTAAAACCAAAGCGGTCACGCAGTGGGCCAGTCAGCATACCCGAGCGCGTCGTCGCACCGACCAACGTGAATGGTGGAATCTCGAGTGGAATCGACGTAGCTCCAGGCCCTTTGCCTACGATGACATCAATACGGAAATCTTCCATTGCCATGTACAGCATTTCTTCCACTGGCCTGGCAATGCGGTGAATCTCATCGATAAACAGGACATCGCCCTCGAGCATGTTCGACAGCATTGCTGCCAAATCGCCAGCGCGAATAAGCGCCGGACCGGAGGTCATTCGCAGGGAGCTCCCCATCTCCTGCGCAATAATCATGGCCATGGTGGTCTTACCCAGCCCGGGAGGTCCCGACAGCAGAATGTGGTCCGGAGTCACATTTCGCCCCCGTGCCCCGGAAAGCACTAAATCCAGCTGTTCGCGGACCTTGGGTTGGCCGATGAACTCCCCTAACGACTTTGGTCGCAGGTTCGATTCCGCATCGACTTCCTCGACCTGAGCGCGGGCATCGACATCACGTTGTGCACCATTTCCACCACCGCCAAAATGGTCGTTGGCTTTCCCACCTAAAGAGTCCCTGAAGGGATTGCCCGACACGTTAAACTCCGTGCGCTCGATATCGCTCATAGTCCCCTCATCCTAGTGCACTGCCAATTTTCATCATCAATGTAGCTGCAGGTCCTCAACCTGGATTTACTTCTCGCCCAATGTCTTTAGCGCCGCCTTCAGCGCCATTGAAGTATCCAAGGTCGGATCAATCCGAACAACGGTCTCCGCTGCCTCATTCGCGTCAGCTTCCGGGAACCCAAGCCCGACCAAAGCACCAACGACCTGATCCAGATCTGCCTTCAAAACAATGCCAGGTGCTGCTCCGTTTGCAGCTTCCTCCGGCGGCGATACCACCCTGTCCGCGAAAACCTCGACCTTATCCTTCAATTCAACCAACAGGCGCTCCGCCAATCGCTTGCCGACGCCGTTAGCTGCTTGCAAGGCCTTCGCATTCTTTGAGGCGACCGCACTGGCAATCTCCGCCGGCGACAGTACAGAAAGAACAGACATCGCTACCTTCGGCCCCACCGTCGAGACAGTGCGCAAGAGCGCAAACATCTCACGTTCCTGTGAATTGGCAAAACCAAAGAGCGTAATCGCGTCTTCACGAACCGCCATTGTGGTCAACATAAAAGTCTGCTCATGCCTCACCAACTGGGAAGCTAGCCTGCCTGTAATGGTGACCAAATGCCCGACACCACCGCACTCGATAACGCAATAGTCCGCACCGAGGTCGATAACTTCACCGCGAAGAGATGCAATCACTTCTCACAATTCCTTTCACTACGGCTTCCCTAAAGACACCGCGATAAACGCCGAACTCACAAGTGTTCTCTAGCAAGCTCCCCTACCGCGAGCGATTCTCACGGCGAGAAAGCTCCAACTCCCGCTCCTCGTGCTGCTTCGCAAGCGCAGCCAAGGTATCGCGCTGGCGTTGCAGAACCGGACCACGCCAACAGTGGCAGATAGCGATGGCCAAAGCATCCGCTGCATCTGCAGGTTTTGGCGGAGTTTCCAACCCAAGGATTCTCGTCACCATCATGGTCATCTGCTTCTTATCAGCTCGACCGTTGCCGGTGAGCGCCTTCTTTACCTCCGATGGCGTGTACATATGCACTTCCAAGCCGCGTCTCGCCGCAGCGAGGACAAGGACACCAACCGCGTGCGCCGTCTGCATCACGGTGGACACGTTGCCGCGCTCGAATACCCGTTCCATCGCAACCACGTCCGGTTCGTACTCATCCATCCACTGCTCCACGGCGTTGGAAAGCCGTAAAAGACGATCCTCCAACGACGCCGTGGTTGGTGTGCGGGCGACCCCCACAGAAATGGGAATGACTTTCCTGCCCTGAGCGCCTTCCGCAATGGAGAGACCACAACGAGTAAGGCCAGGGTCGATGCCCATCACCCGCAGAGATCCAGCTCGATAATTCACTCCTCCACTAATACCATATTTCGAACAGCTGTTTGTATCGTAGCTAGAAGGAGTACCAACCGTTGGTTCTGATACGTTTAACACCATGAATTCACCGAAGAAGCTCTACGGCGTTCTCGCTGCAGCTGAAATGGTCACGTGGGCTCTGCTGCTTTTAGGCCTGGCGCTGAAGTACCTGTTCAAAGTCACGGACGTCGCCACCACTATCTTCGGCAGCATCCACGGCTTTACGTTCCTGTGCTACGTAGTCACCACCATCATGGTGTGGATCAACCAGCAGTGGAGCTTTGGCCGCGGTGTCATCGGCCTCGCCTCTTCTATCATTCCATTCGCAACCTATCCGTTTGAACGAAACACCCTGAAGGCAGGCCTTCTGGATCGACCCTGGCGCTTTACCGACGAATCCGAGGAGCCACAGGGCATATTCGAGTGGGCACTCGCCATGATTATTCGTCGCCCCTTTATCTCGGCGTTCGTCATCTTGATTGTTCTCGCGGTGGTCTTCACACTGTTGCTGATGGCCGGACCTCCGACTCAGTGGTTCTCCTAGGACGCCCATAAAAACCAATCCCCATCGGACGATTCTCCGATGGGGATTTTCTATTCACACCAGCTCGCCGAGCAATTCAGCGCTGCGGACTGTCCTACCACGGGCACCCTTTAACGCCGAGAAGCCAGTCAGCAGAACCGTCGACAAGAAAACGCCTAGTCGTCGAGTTCGGCGATGACCTCGTCGCTGATGTCGGCGTTCGAGTAGACGTTCTGCACGTCGTCGGACTCTTCGAGAGCGTCAATCAGACGGAAGAGCTTGCGTGCGCCGTCAGCATCGAGAGCGACTGTGGTAGAAGCGCGGTAGTCCTGATCTGCGGAGTCGTACTCCATTTCGGCATCGACAAGAGCGGTGCGGACATTCATCAAATCGGTAAAGGCGGAGACAACCTCGAACTTTTCACCCAGGTCGTTGACTTCCTCTGCACCGGCATCGAGAACCGCCATGAGCAGGTCATCCTCGGTCAGCTCGCCCTTCGGCAACTCGACGACGCCCTTCTTTTCGAAGAGGTACGCCACGGCGCCGTTGTCCGCCATGTTGCCGTTGTTCTTGTTGAACGCCGAGCGCACATCGGAAGCAGCACGGTTACGGTTATCCGTCAGGCACTCCACAATCAAAGCGACGCCACCAGGTGCATAGCCTTCGTAGACAATGGTCTCCCAGTCAGCACCGCCGGACTCCTCGCCGGAACCACGCTTGCGGGCACGCTCAATGTTGTCGTTGGGAACCGAGGCCTTCTTGGCCTTCTTAATCATGTCATCGAGGGTGGGGTTACCAGCAGGATCACCGCCGCCGGTACGAGCCGCGACCTCGATGTTCTTGATCATCTTTGCCCACTCTTTGGCGCGCTTGGCGTCATTAGCAGCCTTCTTGTGCTTTGTGGTTGCCCATTTTGAATGACCCGCCATGTGCTAGTTCCTACCAATCCTCTCGTCAATACCCATGTAGATGGGAATTCGTCAGGTGTTCATTATACAAACCGGGGATTTAAATGCCGACAAGCTCTCGCAAAAAGAACTTGTGGAGCCGCGTCTCCCCCGTCGACTCCGGGTGAAAGCTGGTGGCCATCGCAGCCCCCTGCCGTACTCCGACCACTGTACCTGCGGTCTCTCCAGCCGATTCTGGCACCCGCGCTAGCACCTCAACATCATCACCGATACGCTCGACCCACGGAGCACGAATAAAGGCGGCGTGCACAGGCGGCTGGTCACCGCTAATCGCCAGCTGCGGAATATCCAAGTCAGTTTCGAAGGAATCCACTTGCCGGCCAAATGCGTTACGACGGACGGTGATGTCAATCGCTCCCAGGCTAACGGCATCCGGACGGGTATCGAGCACTTCGTCGGCAAGCAAAATCATGCCTGCGCAGGTGCCGTATGCCGGAAGGCCACCGCGGAGGGCTTCCCGCAGCGGATCTTCAAGCTCATTGAAGACCATCAACTTGCTCATGGTCGTTGATTCGCCGCCGGGCAAAATTAACCCGCTAAGCCCTTCCAAGTCACGCGGCAAGCGCACCTTTCGGTGCGGGACGCCGAGCTGGTCGAGAACATATCCGTGTTCGGCAACGTTGCCCTGAAGAGCGAGGATCCCGATTGTTTCCTGTGTCATTAATCTAGGTTCTCACTGCGAGCGTCGAAGTTCGTCGCCACTGGCACGGGCTCGACACCCGGGGCCAGGCTTCGGGTCAGCCCTTCCTGCGTGACGACGGCCACGAGCTCGCCCTTTTGGTTAAAGATGCGACCGTGAGTCAGTGCGCGACCAGCGTGCGCCGATGGCGAAATCTGGTCGTAGAGCAGCCATTCATCCGCACGGAACGGACGCATAAACCACATAGCGTGGTCGAGGCTGGCTTCCTGGACCTCAACGCCTGGATGCGGAACGAGTGCCGATGACAGCAAAGTCATATCCGACATGTACGCCAGCGTGCAGACGTGGAAGGTCTCGTTATCCGGCAGGCGATCCTTGCACCGGAACCACACGAGCTGCTGGGACGGGGTGTACTTGTTGTGTTCGAACTGATCATCCGGCACTACCCGGATATCCCAATCCGCCCACTCGCGCATGAGCAGGCGGCGGGTGTTCGTCATCTCAGAGGTGTCTGTGACCACATCTTCAGGATTTGGCACCTTGCGCATCACGTCAGAGTGCTCGAGTCCCTCATCCCCCTTGCGGTGGAAGCTGACCTGCATGACGAAAATCGTACGGCCATCTTGCACAGCTTCGACGGAGCGGTGGCAGAAAGACCGGCCATCGCGAATACGCTTGACCATGTACACCGTCGGGATATGGGGGCGACCCGGGCCTACAAAGTAGGCGTGGAGGGAGTTCACCGCGAAGGTATTACCCACCGTGCGCGTCGCCGCGACGAGGGACTGGCCGGCAACTTGGCCACCGAAAGTGCGCTGCAGGATTGACTTAATGACTGGGCCACGGAAAATGTCCCGGTCAATCTGTTCCAGATCTAATACCTCGCGGATGTTAGCCATTTTACCAGCCACGCTCAGCGAGTCGGTGCGGCTGCGGAATCTCGTCGACGTTGATGCCAACCATCGCCTCGCCGAGACCGCGAGAGACATCTGCAATGACCTTCGGGTCATCGTAGTGCTGGGTTGCCTGCACGATAGCCTTGGCGCGCTTCTCCGGATCACCGGATTTGAAAATACCGGAACCAACAAAGACGCCCTCGGCACCGAGCTGCATCATCATTGCAGCGTCAGCTGGAGTCGCAATGCCACCTGCGGTGAACAGCACGACCGGTAGCTTACCGGTCTCAGCGACCTCGCGTACCAGCTCGTACGGCGCCTGCAGCTCCTTGGCAGCAACATAGAGCTCGTCCGGAGCCATGGAACGCAGACGGTTAATTTCAGCGCGGATGGTGCGCATGTGAGTCACAGCGTTGGAGACATCACCGGTACCGGCCTCGCCCTTCGAGCGAATCATGGCAGCACCTTCGTTGATGCGGCGCAGAGCCTCACCCAGGTTGGTCGCACCACAGACGAACGGCACGGTGAAGTCGAACTTGTCGATGTGGTTCGAGTAATCGGCCGGGGTCAGAACCTCGGACTCGTCAATGAAGTCAACACCGAGAGACTGCAGAACCTGTGCCTCAACAAAGTGGCCGATACGGGCCTTGGCCATAACCGGGATGGAGACGGCATTGATAATGCCCTCGATCATGTCCGGGTCGGACATACGCGACACGCCACCCTCTGCGCGAATATCGGCGGGGACGCGCTCCAGCGCCATCACGGCAGTTGCGCCGGCATCCTCAGCGATCTTGGCCTGCTCCGGAGTAACGACGTCCATAATGACGCCGCCCTTCATCATCTCAGCGAAACCGCGCTTCACGCGTGCGGTGCCCTGCCCGGAGTTGTTCTCAACCGTGCTCAACGAACCCTACTTCCCTAATAAAACTGGTGAATGTGACTGTTGGTAGTCGTCTAACACTATAACGCCTGAACTAGACAGTGCTGTTCATTGAGTCAGAAAACACAACGAAATTCCAGCACAACGGCGGCTTTTCCCACAATTAAGCCGTTGTCGGTCCATCTGCGACATCGAAATATTCCGGTTCAGGTGCAGTGCCCGCCAGCCGCAGCGCGCGCACTAGCGGCCTGGCTCGCAGTGCTTTCGTATCCGTCACCGCATCATTGTAGAAACGGCGGGCGAGCTCGAGCCGCGTGTGTGCGTCAGAAAGCTCAATTGCCATCGTCCGGTCCACAGGTTGTTCCTCATAGAGCGCCACAATTTTCCTAGTCAGTTCGTTTTCCACGTCTGCGCGCTGCCCAGTGTTGTTGGCTCGAAGTGGTGTGGCTTCCACCTTTGTCACTACGCCGGCGAGCTCCGGGTAGGCGGCACGAGCAACTGCGGCCCTTCGCCCCAATGCTGCTTCCAGTGAGGAACGCGCCAAGTCCGTGCGAATGTGCATACGGTTCAAACGCGTCGCTGTCGATGAAGCCACCAAACCGCTAACAAGCACGACAATCAGCGCAATGACTAGGACAACGACCCAGATTGGAACGGTTACGTCCACCGAAAACCCACTTTCACTCCGCTGCGTTTAATCAGTTGCCACGACGGAAATCTCTATGGCGCAATGACGACTTTTTCGCCATCCATGCGCACCGTATCGTACACACGCAAAACGCCATCGGCGACCTGCGACCAGTCATACTCCCAAGCCCGTTTATGCCCGAGTGCGCGAAGCTCCTCCCCCAACTTTGGCTGTCTCAAAAGGCGTACGACTGCATCCGCAAGGTCTGAACAGTTACCGTTTTCAAAGTGGAGCCCGTAATGGCCGTCGTCAAGCACGAGTTTGAACGCATCGATGTCGCTGGAGATCACCGGCGCACCCGCCGCCATCGCCTCTACCAGCACGATGCCGAAACTCTCCCCACCACGCTGCGGGGCAATGTACGCATCCGCATCGGCGAGGATTGACGCCTTAGCGTCCTCCGACAGTCTGCCGACGAAATGCAGGACATCTGCGTTTCTGCCCGCTTTACGACGTGCTGCTGCGACATCACCATCACCAACAACACAGACCTCAAGCTGTGGAATCTCCGCACATATTGCCGGCAATGCGTCGAGCAGAACGTCAAAGCCCTTGCGGGATTCGTCGAAGCGTCCGAGGAACACAAGCCGATAGAACCCCTCACGCCGTGGCGGGATCTCGGGCAACGATGAGGCGGCCGGACAGGACTCGAAATCTCCAACACGGACACCATTGGGAATGAGAACCGGGTCGCCGCCGAGTTGCTCAACCTGCCAGCGACGAGCCACTTCGGAGACAGCGATACCTCCCCGAATGCGTTCAAGGTATTTCCGCAAAAATGGCGTGGCCAACTTCAATGCCAGGGAGTCCGTCGCCGCAGAGTGATAGGTCGCGACAATTGGACCGACCGAGTTCACTAAGGACAGCATTGAAAAACTGGGCGAATTCGGCTCATGGATATGAAGGATTTCAAAGCTACCCTCCTCAATCCACGTGCGGACTCGACGGCTGGTGCGGGGACCAAAAGACAGCCGCGCGACCGAGCCGTTATATGGAATCGGGATGGCGGCACCACCTCGAACAACGAAATCCGGCACGTCCGCCTGCGCGCTAGCTGGGCCGATAAGACTGACCTCGTGGCCGCGACGGATGAACTCCTCACACAAGTCAATCGCGTGAGCTTGAACACCGCCTGGGACATCGAACGAGTACGGGCACACCATTCCGATTCGCACGGCTACTTTGACCTCTTCTTATCCGCTGGCCACAGTGGCTGCATCATGTGCCAATCCGCTGGATGCTGGGCAATATCAGATTCAAAAACAGTAGCGATGTCCTGGACAATGTCAGCTAGATTGCGCCCCTCAGTCGGCACGAATGGATGCGCTACAAAACGCCAGCCATCGCGCGTGTAGGACAGGCCCGCGGGCATAAGCCGAGCGCCAGTGTCCAGTGCCAGCTTTGCTGCACCGACCGGCATGGTAGTCTGCTCGCCGAAAAAAGTGACCGGGACCCCGTGGCCGCCGAAGTCACGATCAGACAGCAGGCACACAACGCCACCGTCTTCCAATCGCTTCTGCAGTTCCGGCATCGCGGGTTTTCCACCGGTAAGCGGGAGAATACGGAATCCGAGGGATTCGCGGTACTCCACGAAAGCGTCGTAAAGCACCTCTGGCTTCAGCCGTTCCGCCACGGTACTGAACCGGCCATGCCGGGAAACGAGCCACATACCTGCCATATCCCAGTTACCAGAATGCGGCAGTGGGATGACGATGGAATCTCCTGCCTCGAGGGCCTCAGCAACTCGTTCGAGCCCATCGCTGGTGGACTCGACCGTGTCTGCCAACTCGGGCGACGCGATGGAGGGCAACCGGAATGCCTCCACCCAATAACGTAGATAGGAACGCATGGAAGCCCGAATAAGACCTTGCGGCACTTCCTCAGATGGACAGCCCATAACGCGAGCCAAGTTCTTGCGAAGCTGGCGGGTAGTCGCGGGATTTGCTGCTACACGATCGGCGGCTATGTTGCCGATACGGTAGGCCACGCGTTCCGGCAGCAGACCAAAAATCTTCCACCCGGCCATATAGCCGAGCGCAACGAAATCATCTTTAGAGCGAGGCAGGAAGAAACTAGTCATTGTATCCTCCTTTAGTTGTTGGAATCAGCCGAACCCGTGGACTTCGGAGCAGAGTCGGGGTTAATAGATGAACTATCAGCTGCGCCTTCTGGCGGGGCGATGGGATCCAACGCTCCTGGCTGCTTAGCCACCATGTACAAGCGCTGGACGACGGTGAATACCGACCCAATCGCCAGGAGCCACATCGCGACGTAGAGGGCATAGTCCACGCCAAGCCCCTGGAGCCCAATGCCGATTAGACCGATAATCAGGCGCTCCGCACGTTCGACGAGACCACCGTTGACCTTAAGGGCGCTGGCCTCTGCCCGAGCCTTAACGTAGGAAATGACCTGGGAAGACCCCATGGTAATCAGTGTCAGAATAAGCAGCACTGGATCCGCGTCATGGTGATACACCACCCAATACGCTATCGCCCCGAACAGTGCAGCATCAGTAATGCGGTCACAGGAAGCATCCAGCGTCGCTCCGTATTTCGTTCCCTGCCCTCGAAGTCTGGCCATCGTGCCATCGAGCAGGTCAAAAGCTGTGAAAATAGCGATTGAAACCGCAGCTGCAAAAAGATGGTTGGTAGGAATCAGGATTACCGCAAGCAGAACGGAAACTGCAGTTCCCACCAGGGTGACCGTGTTCGGGCTAATCCCGACCCGCAAAAGTGCAGCGGCTACCGGTTCAACTACTGGGCGGATTGGAGCCCTGCCACGGACACTCAGCATGCTGCCCCATCCTCCTGATTGAGGGCACGCCAGCCGTCGGCAAGCAATTCGCGCGTCTGACGAAGCGCCTGCGGTAGCACCTTGGTGCCGTCGATCACGGTCATGAAATTGCTGTCGCCGGACCAGCGCGGCACAACGTGCATGTGCAGGTGGTCAGCAACCGAACCGCCGGAGGCCTTGCCCAAGTTGAAACCTACGTTGACGGCGTGCGGACGCGAAACCGATTTGAGAGTACGAACCGCATGCTTGGCAAACCGCATCATCTCGGCCGTTTCTTCGTCGGTCAAGTCCTCAAGGTTGGCAACTTCGCGATATGGAACCACCATGAGGTGCCCTGGGTTGTACGGGAACAGATTCAAAACGGCGTACACCCACTCGCCGCGAGCGATAATGAGTGCTTCCTCATCGCTTTGCTTCGGCAAATCAACGAAGGGGTTACGGGATGGCTTGGAGTTATGCACACCACGCTTGACAATGTAGTCCAGCCGGTACGGTGCCCATAAGCGCGTGAGCCGATCCGGTTCGCCGTAACCGCTGTCGACATATACGCCATCAGACGATTCCTGCTGGCCGGCATTGCCCTGCTGTTGCGGAGGCAACTCTTCACTTCCCGACTGATTCACTGCCATCCCCTTCGTTGCGTGGCCGGGCCCCATTCGAGCCCCGACCACATATGTTTCTCTGCTGTAGTTTACGACCTCGCGGTCAACTTCTTTGGATTGCCACGCGTGGTTCACCAGTTAAAACAACGCGGTCGAATTAGAGAGCGTTAGCGACCTCTAGAGAGCAGAGACATTCTCCTTGTTCGGCTGTTCGTTATTCCGCGAAGCAACCCAATCACAGATGATGTCCACAGCCTTCTCAACTGCCACCCCGTTAATCTGGGTGCCATCGAGGAACCGGAAGCTGACGGCACCTGCCTCAATGTCGCGGGCACCAGCCAGAATCATGAACGGAACCTTGGCCTGGGTGTGGTTGCGAATCTTCTTCTGCATGCGGTCATCCGACGTATCCACGTGGACGCGAATGCCACGAGACTTCAGCTGTGCAGCAAAGTCCTCCAGGTGCGGGATACAGTCATCCGCAACCGGGATACCAACAACCTGTTCCGGAGCCAGCCAGGCCGGGAAAGCACCCGCGTAGTGCTCCAATAGGACGCCAAAGAAACGTTCGATGGAGCCGAACAGCGCACGGTGAATCATAATCGGGCGCTTCTTGGTGCCGTCAGGTGCGGTGTACTCGAGCTCGAAGCGCTCCGGCAGGTTGAAGTCGAGCTGAACGGTCGACATCTGCCAGGTACGGCCGATGGCATCGCGGGCTTGGACGGAAATCTTCGGACCATAGAAAGCGGCTCCGCCCGGATCAGGAACGAGCTCGAGGCCAGAAGCATCGGCAACACGCTGGAGAATTGCCGTGGACTTCTCCCAAATTTCATCCGAGCCGACGAACTTCTTTTCGTCCTTCGTAGACAGCTCCAGGTAGAAGTCATCCAGGCCGTAGTCACGAAGAAGCGAAATGATGAAGTCGAGGACGTTAGTGAGCTCTTCTTCCAGCTGATCCTCGGTGCAGTAGATGTGGGCGTCGTCCTGCGTAAAGCCACGGGCTCGGGTCAGACCGTGGATAACACCCGATTTCTCGTAGCGGTAGACGGTGCCGAACTCGAACATACGAATCGGAAGTTCACGGTAGCTGCGACCACGCGATGCAAAAATGAGATTGTGCATCGGGCAGTTCATCGGCTTGACGTAGTAGTCCTGCGGAGCCTTGGTGCAGTTGCCGTGTTCGTCATATTCGCCGTCGAGCTGCATTGGCGGGAACATGCCATCCGCGTAGAAGTCCAGGTGACCGGACTTCTTGAACAGGTCGCCCTTGGTTACGTGCGGGGTGTTCACAAAATCATAGCCCGCTTCGATATGACGGCGACGGGAATGCTGCTCCATCTCGTTGCGGATGATGCCGCCCTTGACATGGAATACCGGGAAACCAGAACCAATCTCATCTGGGAAGCTGAACAGATCCAGCTCGGAGCCCAAGCGGCGATGATCGCGCTTCTCAGCCTCGAGCATGCGGTCAAGGTACTCGTCTAGCGCTTCCTTGGACTCCCACGCAGTGCCGTAAACACGCTGCAAGTTATCGCGAGACTGGTCACCCCGCCAGTACGCAGCGGAAGAACGGGTGATCTTAAAAGCAGGGATGTAGCGGGTGGTCGGCACGTGCGGGCCGCGGCAAAGATCAAACCACTCGGTCTCACCGGTACGCGGATTGACGTTGCGGTAGCCGGTCAAGGTCGTGCCTGCACCACCGACGTCGACATTGGCCTCATCATCTTCGGACACCTTGCCGGCCGACTTTTCAACAATCAGCTCGAGCTTATACGGCTCGTCGGCAAGCGCTTCCTGCGCCTCATCAGCAGACTCGAACGCGAAGCGTTCGAACCGCTGACCAGACTTGATGATCTTCTTCATACGCTTTTCGATGCGCTTGAGATCCTCCGGCGAGAAAGGCTCATCAACACGGAAGTCGTAGTAGAAACCATTGTCGATGGCAGGGCCAATGCCCAGCTTCGTCCCAGGGAACTCCAACTGCACGGCCTGAGCCATCACGTGAGTCGCAGAGTGGCGAATGACATCACGACCGTCCGGAGTATTCGCCGGAACGGGCTCGAAGACGGTTTCCACTTCTGGCTTAAAGGACAAATCCTTCAAATTGCCTTCAGGATCGCGGACACAAACGATGGCGTCAACGCCCTTGTTCGGGAAACCCAAGTCTCTCATCGCCTCGCCCGCAGAAACTCCTGCGGGCACGGAAAACGGTGCTGGGGTTGCAAATTCTTCTGACACGGCGTGCGTGTACTCCTTTTCAAAGTGTCTTCGAAAATCACATACCTGGTGACCTTCGTCAGTCGTTCACACACTTTACCGCACGGTCAAAACTCAGGCCTCGAAAAGGTCCTGCGCCCAGTACTCCTCCTCAGAAGTTCCTCGCGGCATAACAAACACGGCGGATCCAATGTGGAAAATCCACTGATTGAGACGGTCGTTCTTAGACAGCCGCTCCTGAATCGGATTGAACTGCTCCAACGGGTCCTTCTGGAAACAAATGAATATCAGGCCGGTGTTGGTCTCGAATCGACCATTCGGTTCCGGTGGCAGGTCATAGTTGTAGACCCGTCGCAGAATCCGCTGATTAGGTTTCTCCTTCGGAGGCATGGACAGTGCAACATGGCTGTTCGGATCCGTCAGAGGCAGACCATATTCATCAGTCTTCGCCAGGTCGACGGTCTCAAACTCGTCCTTACCTCCAATTGGCGCACCGGTGCCGATATCTCGGCCGGTAATAACAGTGCGGCTTTCGCGGTCCAAGACATCCCAGCCTGGAATATCCATTTCGATACGGCGGACAACCATCGCTGTACCGCCCCGCAACCAATCTGGGCCACTGTCAATCCAGACCTGCTTGTCGAATTCTTCACGAGTGCGCGGGTTGACCGTACCGTCCTTCTGGCCGAAGAGATTGCGCGGGGTCTCGCCTTCCTGCCTAGAACCATTGGCGTGCTGGAAGCCAGCCTGCACCCAATGGACGTCCAAACAAGAGCCCGCATTTCGGATCATCATTCGAGCCGCGTGGGAGACCATTACCGGGTCATCCGCACAAATCTGCAGGCACAGGTCTCCACCGTTCCACTCCGGGCGGAGCTCATCGTTAACGTACTTTGGCAGATCCTCCAGCCACTCGGGCTTCTGGTCTTCCCTATCGATGATTGTGAAGAAGTTTTCCCCATATCCAACTGTGATAGTCAGATTGGCCGGGCTCCCCATGAGCTCAGGCTCCAAGTCCGTTCGAGTAGCCTTGCCGGCTGTCATTCGGCGAGCGTCATCGGTCCAGGCACGCATGAGGTTTTGGAGACGATTGCGATTAACCCCCTTCTTTACGTTGAAGGCTATTAGCCATAGATTCGCCTGTGCGGGCGTCGCGATCCCCGCCTGATGAGCCCCATCAAAAGGTACGGTTGCTGTCTGCAAAGGCGGTTTCGGCGGCTCTTCCTGTGGACGTTCCAACCCAATCGCCTGGGCTTCCGGCGCCCCCAGGGCGAGCGCTGAGGCTCCTGCGGCGGTGCCGAGCCCGCCAAGAAAACGCCTTCTGGAAAAGCCTTTGGACATGTTGTGCACTCTTACCTTTCTGATTACTTCAAACTGGAGCCCATGAGGTGGCTGGAAATCCGCCGATTTTTCAATGGCTTCAACGCAACCACTGGCCTATCCAATTCGACCGTATCGAAAACCTTTTTCGGAAAAAGAAAAGCGCCGGAGTTCGTTGCATATGCTGCAATAACCTGCCAACTCCAGCGCTTCTGTCACCATTAGATCCAGTTAATCAATTCCTCGACGTACCTGAGCTCACGCCCGCTTTACGACGAGCCATTGCTTGACCAACTTGTCACAAGAATTAGTGGTGCGAGTGATCCATCTCACCGCCGCCCATATGCTCTGGGTTGTTCAGGTCACCGTCATTACCGTAGTCCTCTTCGCCCGCCGACTGGACACGAACCTCAACGTCCTGGGTGATGCTAGAGCCGTCGGAAAGCTCAATGACGAGCTTGTACTCAGCTCCCACATCCATAGCTTCATCATTGTCCATAATCATGAAGTGAGTGCTACCCGGTTCGAGAACGAGTTCGCCATCAGCCGGAATCGTCAGACCTTCCGGCACCTCGAACATCTTGCCGTCCTTGGTGTCGTGCTGCTCGAACTTCGTGCCCGCCTTCAGCCCCTCAAGCTTGAAGGACGAAACCTTGATGTCCTTATCAGTGTTGTTGGTCAGCGTACCGAAGATGGCGGTCATGCCCTTGTCAGCCGGCTTTTCCTTGATGTAGGCATCGACCAGCTGCACAGCAGCATCGCTCTTCTCCGTCTGAGAAGTAGCCTCGGTCGCAGCGGAGGTTGCGGACTCAGTCACCTCAGCAGCAGTGTTATCGTCGGATGAGCAACCTGCTAGAGCAAGGGTCAGAGCTGCGGAACCAGCAATCAGTGCAGTTGCAGTGCGATTGAGCTTCATGTGCCTATTTTGCCTTTCGATTAATAACGGTGACGACAGCGGCGATGATGACGATGAGTCCACCACCGAGGCCATAAGCCCATAGCGGTATTGACTTCGTTTCCTCGGCGTGCGCACCGGTTTGACGAGATTCTGCCCCAGCTTCGGCTGCGCCAGCAGCATCCGGATCAGCCACTGAGAAAGAGGTCTTTCCTCGGGTGGAGTGACCATCAGAGGAGGTAATCTGGAAACCAATAATGTAGTTGCCAGGCCCTGGATTAATCTCCTCAGGAATATCCAAAGAGACCTCATTACCCACTACTTCTGGCTCGTGGGAGTACAGGACTTCCTTGGCATCTGCATCACTAATTGCAACGGTGTTGAAGTTGTTCTTGGGGTTGCCGGAGAACTTGAGAGAAACGTGGTGCGGAAATTCATCGAGAACCTGCTTGTCGCCTGGATTCGATGACAGGACGGAATCATGAGCACTCGCAGGGGCTGCATTGATAACGGACGCGCCGGCAAAGACCGCAAGCGCCGCAGCGGCGGCTACTGCACGTCGGAAACCCGACTTTGAGAACCGAAACGTTTCGCCTGAAGCGACCCGGGGACTCACTAGAACAGTTCAACTCCTTTAAGCGGGACAGTTCGAGAAGAACAGCAGTAGTCTGACCGCTGCCCTTGTACCTATTGTCGGATGGTAGCCCAGAAAAGTTCCCGAGAGGGACGAATATAGTTCAGGTCACACAGCAAAACCCCGGCCGCGCCGTTTTTATACGATGCGTCGACCGGGGTTTTAAATGGTAGTCCCAACTGGGTTCGAACCAGCGACCTTTCCGGTGTGAACGGAACGCTCTTCCACTGAGCTATGGGACTCGGACAGAAAAGCACTAAGCCTTTGCTGCTCTGCGGAATAAGTTAGCACGCGTTTTGGAGATTTCCCTAATTGAGTTGCATTGCGTTTGCGATTGCGCAGTTCGAAGATTTTTTACCCCATCGATGGAACTCCATGACGATAGCGGCTCGATAGGCGCCCAGTAACAAACCCGCGAAAGCGAATAAATGACATTGTTGCGATTCAGAGGCATCAAAGATTGGTCTTTAGCCCCACTCTCATAGAGGCAATACAGATGCTCACCTGGTAATTTGTAATCAATCGCACAATCACGCTAAAGTATCTTTCGCACCGCAAGGGAGCAATTGAGATTCTCTTTTCGCCCTCCTTGCAACGCGATGCGGATGTAGCGCAGCTGGTAGCGCATAACCTTGCCAAGGTTAGGGTCGCGGGTTCGAGTCCCGTCATCCGCTCTGGTTTCTCAAGAAGTTAGGCCCTGTGGTATAACTTCGAGGCAACCACTGAGGCGGCAGCCTCACGGTGGAATGGCCGAGTGGCGAGGCAACGGCCTGCAAAGCCGTGTACACGGGTTCGATTCCCGTTTCCACCTCAGCAGAGATTCCTTACCGGTTTCGATGTTTTGCGCGATTAGCTCAGTGGGAGAGCGCTTCCCTGACACGGAAGAGGTCACTAGTTCAATCCTAGTATCGCGCACCACGTAAGCCCTTATGGGCGAACGTATTTGCGGATGTAGCGCAGCTGGTAGCGCATAACCTTGCCAAGGTTAGGGTCGCGGGTTCGAGTCCCGTCATCCGCTCAGTGCAAAGCCCCCTTCTCTCAGAAGGGGGTTGCGCATGAAAGCTTTCATATAGCTTTTAACCCAGCGCGATTAGCTCAGTGGGAGAGCGCTTCCCTGACACGGAAGAGGTCACTAGTTCAATCCTAGTATCGCGCACCACGTAAGCCCTTATGGGCGAACGTATTTGCGGATGTAGCGCAGCTGGTAGCGCATAACCTTGCCAAGGTTAGGGTCGCGGG
Organism: Corynebacterium sp. HMSC074C05; assembly: GCF_001838325.1. Lineage (NCBI taxonomy): Bacteria > Bacillati > Actinomycetota > Actinomycetes > Mycobacteriales > Corynebacteriaceae > Corynebacterium > Corynebacterium sp. HMSC074C05. Next base: position 334,285 of record NZ_KV836292.1, on the reverse strand, counting down.
TTCGAGTCCCGTCATCCGCTCAGACTAACTCCCTCCCGGGCATCCGGGAGGGAGTTTTCGTTTAACCCCAGTCAAGCAACCAATTTCATTGAGCCGTACCGCTCCCCCGTGTTAAGTAGCAAGACATGTCTTTCACCGGGCGTCTCGGCTGCCAAGTTTTCCAATTCGGCGGGCTTTGCTGAGCAGCTCACTCGCTTGGGACTATGAATGATCAGCACATGGCAGCTCCACGAATTTAGGTTTGACTGGACGCCAAGCCCATCGATTGAGACTCCAGCCGAATAGAAATGACCGCCCCAGGAACTTAGCCCTGGAGCGGTCTTTTCTATCAAATTTGTGAACTGAACTCGAGGTTACGCTGCGTCGCGAGCACCGAGCTCCTTGTCCAGGCGCAGCAGGCCAGCGCCATCGTCACCCAGAATCTCCAGGCGACCGATGATGCCGCGGACGGTGTCCTCTTCCTCAATCTGCTCAACTACGAAGCTATCCAGCAGCGGACGAGAGTCGATGTCACCTTCGCTGTCAGCAAGGTTGCGCAGGTTACGGATAGATGCCGAAACCTTCTCCTCGTGCTCGAGCGCAATGCGGAATGCATCGATAGCGGATGTGACCTTCACCTCCGGCGCCTCGACTGCGCCGATCTGCGGGCGATTGTCGCGAGCGTCAAGGTGGTTAATGAACTGATTGGCGTGATCGATTTCTTCCTCCGCCTGTGCACGCATCCACTCTGCCATACCAGAAAGGTCCAGCAGGTCCAGCTCGATAGCGAGCTGACGGTAGACGTGCGAAGCGGTGAGCTCCATAGTGATCTGGTCGTTGAATGCCTTTTCAAGGGTATCTGTGAGTCGCATACCTTCACTATAGGTAAAACCCTCGCAAACAACAACGATTATGGCGCTGCCCTTATAAGCCAGGCCTTGCCTACTCTGCAATCGTGAGCTTAACCTCGGCGGTATGGCTACACTCACATCCGCAAACCCATCTACCGATGAAATTCTTCACTTTCTTTCCCGACCAGCACAAACGACACCTGCTTCAGCGCCGGAGCTCCCCGCCACTCCCACAGTTACCGCCATCACCGTCACCAGTATGGACGGACGTGGCGCCATCGAAGGCGCCTCAGGACAGCTTGGCAATGACACCGACGCCACAATTTTCAACACGCTTCGTGCGCTTGCCGACGTCGTTTTCGTCGGCACGGGCACCATTGTCGCAGAAGACTACGGCCCAGTTGAGATACCGGAGCACCTAGAGGCCATTCGTCAAAAGCTTGGTCGCTCTGAGCATGTGGCAATGTCCACGCTCTCGCGTTCCTTGGACTTGGACGTAGAGTCCGACTTTTTTACAAACGCAGAAGCGAATCCTCCGATAATCTTCACCCCTACTGAGGACACTTTTAATAGCGAAGAGGAAACAGCCGCGCACGAGAACAAAGTTAAAAAGATAGAGTCAGTCGGAGCTCGCGTCGTTAAGCTCCCTGACCCCTCGGTAGAAGCGGCGTTAGCGTGGCTGGCCGAACATGGTTATCGGGACATTGTCGTAGAGGGTGGGCCGACAATGTATCGAGAAGCATTCAAATACGGGTGCGTCGACGAACTGTTCCTGACGTTGTCGCCAATGTGGGTGGGTAACGGTCCCCTGACTTTCGGCGAGAACGACCCTGATGAGGACGGGAACTCGACGAATCCGCAGGCTTTTGAAGTGCGGGATATCCTACGTTCCGACTCACACATCTTCCTACGCTATTCCCGCAGCTTCACCCAGTAGGGTGGAGTATTGTGAGTAAACCAAAAATCGACGTGAGCGCAAACGCAACGGCATTAACGCAAACGTCCAAGGACACGCCAGAACCACCTTCGGTGGCTCCACGCCCTCTGTCTCGGCAGGTGTCGCGAGGACTCAACGCTTTCTTGTGGCCTATCGCAGCTGTGGTGATCTTTCACCGCACCTGGATTTTGCCGAAAGACGTGTCTGGCACAGATGACTTTACGACGGTCTGGTCGGCAATTCATCGATTCGTATCGCAGGTACCCGTTTATTCGGAAGACTACGTAACAGCCGATCCGCACTATCTGTATTCGCCAGGCGCTACCCTACTTTTAGCCCCGATTGATTTGTTCGGCTCACTTGAATCGGGCCGAATCTGGTTTGCGGTATTTCAGTCAGCTGCCATCATTGCGGCAATTGTGTTGCTACTCAGGTGGCTTGGTATTGCGCGTTCTGGCCCCATCATTCCAGCGTCGATAGCACTGCTCTACCTCACGGAACCCGTTACCAACACCCTTGATTTTACGAATGTCAACGGTTCACTGTTCCTTGCCTTAGTGCTGTTTTTTATTGCACTGACGGAGCGACGCAATATCTTGGCCGGCCTGATTATCGGTATCGCAATCACTATCAAGCCCGTGTTCTTGCCAATGCTATTCCTACCGTTCATGCGCAGGCAGTTCTCTACGGTACTGACCAGTATCGGGGTGGTAATTGCAGCTAATGTCATTGCGTGGCCGCTCATGGTCCAGCCACGTGACTACCTACATATCACTATCCCCTACCTGGGAGTTGTCCGTGACTTTGCGAATGCTTCACTGACTGGGCAGCTTGTTTGGCTGGGTGCCCACCCGACACTGATTTTGCTGTGGCAAATCTTTTTCGGCATTTTCGTCTTGGTATCTGTCGTGCTCCTTCTTCGCTGGCTCGAAAGAGATGAGAAATTCTGGATTGCTACGACTTCCGGAGTTCTCTTCACCGGCGCGTTCTTCCTTTCCAGCCTGGGACAGCAGTACTACTCGATAACGCTCTTGCCAATGGTTCTCACCGTGCTTCGCCCATTGGTTTTGGATCGCGACAATGAAGGAAATATTGGTTCGACTGTCATGTTGAATTGGGGAGCAGGACTCGGAGTCGTACTCTGTTTCTTCTACGCCAATTGGTGGATTGATGAGGATGACCTATTTTTCCCGTGGTTCACGATTGCAATCGGCGGTATTGGATGGGCCGTTCTTATCCTCTCCATCACGGCAGCACTCATTCGAATGACGATCGTGGATGCCGTCAATGGGCGTAGCTTTGCATCCGGCTTCAGCTGGCTGGGTGACTGGAAGATCGCAGGCGGGAAGTTTAATCAGGAATCTGATCTCAAGTCTGAGGAGGCTATTCAGAATGGATGATTCGCATAGCGAAGACTGGAATCTGAGCGAAGAAGAATGGCGCGAACGCCTCAGTGCCGCGGAGTACCAGGTTTTGCGTCAGGCAGGTACTGAACGCGCCTTCACCGGTGAGTACACCGATACTAAAACTCAAGGTGTATACCGCTGCCGGGCTTGTGGTTACGAGCTGTTTCGCTCGAACGAGAAGTTCGCCTCTCACTGCGGTTGGCCATCTTTCTTCTCTCCACTAGCAGGAGACCGCATTATTGAGCGACGAGATACGAGCCTCGGTATGGTCCGCACCGAAGTGCTGTGCAGTCGTTGCAAGTCTCACCTCGGACACGTCTTTGAGGGAGAGGGATACAATACTCCAACCGACCTGCGTTATTGCATCAATTCAATTTCACTCACGCTGGAACCGGACAAGACGGCTGAATAACCGGATAAAGAAACAGCGCCGCTGGTCACAATCCCGTCAGTTAACGGGGCTTGACCAGCGGCGCTGCTGATTCTCTCGTAGATTGCGCGGGCTACGGCAGAACGTTGATAATCTCCGCGATGTCATCGACGCGACGGCCCGTGTGGAACGGAATCTCTTCGCGGACGTGCAGACGAGCCTCGGTGTAACGCATCTTCCACATCAAGTCCACAATGCGGTCGAGCTCCGGCCCCTCGAATGCAAGAATCCACTCGTAGTCGCCGAGTGCGAACGCCGGGACAGTATTGGCGCGCACATCCGGGTAGTCACGACCGGCCATACCGTGTTCAGCAAGGATGCGGCGACGCTCGGTTGGCTCCAGCAGGTACCAGTCGTAGGAACGGACGAATGGGTAAACCGCAATCCATCGTCCTGGCTCTTCACCCATGATGAACGACGGCAGGTGCGACTTATTGAACTCAGCTGGACGGTGCAACGCAGCGTTCGACCAGTGCGGGGTGGATGCCTGGCCCAGCGGAGTCTCGCGCAGGAAAGCGTTGTAGAACGCCTGCAGATCTTCCAGTTTCTCTGCGTGAATCCAGAACATGAAGTCAGCTTCAGCACGCATGGCCGAAACGTCGTAGAAACCACGGATGATCAGATCAGTGTCTTCGTAACGAGCCAAGAATTCCTTGGTCTTAGCCACTGCCTCTTCGCGGTTATCACCGAGTGCACCAGGGGTCACCTTGAAGGCAGACCACATGGTGTAGCGGATGGTGTCGTTGAGCTTCTTGAAATCGAGCTTCGTCATTAGTTGTCTCCTAGTTCGGTTGAAAAGTCGTTTAAAAACGATGGTTCAGCGCCAGTTTCGTACTCAGCACCAATCTCGCAGCTTTATCCCAGCTCCGCAGCAATCTTGCTAGCCGCAGCCTTGGCGTTGGAAATGCACTCCGGAATGCCCGGGCCACTGAGCCATGCCCCTGTTGCTGCAAGCTTAGGCACCTCGTCCAACTCCTGGCGAGCAAAATCCATCAAACCTCCATGCCCCATATCGAAGCGTGGAATCCCTGCCCACCAACGCTGGACGAAAACCGCTGTCGGTTCAGCATCAAAGCCAGTCGCCTTAGCCAAATCCGCCTTTGCCCTGGCGATGAGGTCTTCGTCGCTGCGATGCACGTGCGAGTCATCATCAAAACGGCCGAAACTTGCCCTCACAACGGCACCGTAGCGCTCACCAATATGTGGCCACTTTCGGGACGACACTGTGAAAGCTTTCGCGGACAGGTCCGCACCAATCTCACACAACACGCCGTTGATCTCCGGCAGTCCGTCCGACGTGTCGAAACACATACCGACCACCGCCGAGTTCGACGTGTCTACCCCACCGATAAGCTCTGCTGCCTCTGGAGCAAGGCTGCTCAACAGCTCTGATGTGGTTGCAGAAGGTGCCGCCAGGACAACACCGTCGACGTCGATTGTGTTAACGCTCGTGCCGCTTTCCGACGGCGCTTCCACTGTCACCTCAAAGCCATTGTCATGCTGCCGCAAGCCAGCAGCCTTCGTCGACAAGAGGAGTTCGGCTCCCGATTCGTCGGCAAGCGTGTTGTAGAGGACCTCGAAGCCATCTCGGAACGTTTGGAAGACTACCGGTCGCTTCGTCTTCGCCGAGTCTGTCGCAGCCTCACTGCTCAGACGCGCCTGCTGCGCCTGCTTACGTGCTTCCAGAACGCGCTGGACAGCGCCGGTGAGGCTGACATAATCACCGACACTGGCCATTTCATCAAGCGCTGCCGCCAGCTGTGGGACGGTCGCACGCAGCCCCAGGTCGTATGCGGTGGTTGAGTAGACGCCCCCGAGCAGCGGGGAGACGATGCGGTCAACCACTTCTTCACCGAGACGCGCCGCGACCAGCTGGCCGACATTCATGTCGTCGCCCAGTACCCAGTGCAAGGCTGGAGTGAGCTCGGGGTTCGACTCAGCATCAATCTTGGCGAGGGTGGCCTCGCTGAGGAGATAGCCCAACCCCTCTGAGCTTCCTGGAATACCGGTGACCGTATTGCGCGGAAGGTCCTTGAGCTCACCGCCAATGTAGAGCTTGGAAGGCAACCCCGAAGGGGCGACTAGCTGATCCGCCAAACCGAGTTCCTTGAAAAACTCGGTGGCATCGTGACGGAATGCCAGGTACGCCTCAGCGCCCGCTTCAAGAGGGCCGTTAGCTCCTGGTCGAGTCTTCAGCTTGCCGCCGACCTGTGCACTGGACTCGATGACAATAATTCTTGCGGCGGGTCCGAGCTTTTTACGCAACTCATACGCTGCGGTCAGGCCGGAGATACCGCCACCTACGACGGCAATGGTAGAAGGTTGTGCAACCACGGTATTTCGTACGCTTTCTCTGTGCCCGCCCCTCGAGCGGGCACGGTCGATAAGACTTGTAGGAAATTAGCTAGTGCGTGTTTTACACGCCTGTTGCGTCGGCTATTACGTTGCGTGAATGATTTCAACGGCGCGCGTAATCGCGTCGGCATCGGTATTCGGTAGCACTCCGTGACCCAAGTTGAAGATATGTCCACGGGCATCACCACGCTTAATTGCACGGTCCGCTTCAGAACAGATGCGCTGGATCTCTTGGGTCATTGCAGCTTCACCGGCAAAGAGAATCGCCGGGTCAAGGTTACCCTGCAATGCAAGGCTGTTTTGCGCCGGGTCTGCGCCTCGGTGAACGTCGGAAAGCGTGGCACGAATGCGGTTGGCAGCAACGTCCAGTGGCACGCGCCAGTCGACGCCCATGACTTCTGGGCCGGCTTCAGCCATAGCACCGAGAAGCTCGCCGGTCCCCACACCGAAGTGGATGCGCGGAATGCCGGCGTCGGCGACAGCCTGGAAGATTTCCTTCGAGTACGGCAACACAAAGCGGCGGTAATCACGCTCGGTGAGATAGCCAGCCCAGGAGTCGAAGAGCTGAATAGCGTCCACACCAGCGCCAATCTGTGCGCGCAGGAAAGCAATCACCATCGGAGTGATTTTCTGCATCAGGTGATCCCACAATTCAGGATCCGAGTGCATGAGCGCCTTAGTGCGCTCGTGATTGCGGGATGGACCGCCTTCAATCAGGTACGACGCCAAGGTGAACGGCGCACCAGCGAAACCAATGAGCGCCTGGGAATCAGTCAGCTCTTGCAGAATGAGGCCGATGCCCTCGGCCACCGGAGCGAGTTGCTCTTCCGTGACTTCCGGTAGTGCCTTGATGTCTGCTTCCGAGCGCACCGGAGCATCCATTACCGGACCGCGACCGGGAACAATATCCAGGTTGACACCCGCGGCCTTCAGCGGCACGACGATATCGGAAAAAAGAATCGCAGCATCAACGTCGTGCCTACGTACCGGCTGCATAGTAATCTCAGCGAGCAGTTCCGGACGGAAGCAGGAGTCCAACATTCCGATGTCCTTGCGTACCTCACGGTATTCAGGAAGCGAACGACCTGCTTGCCGCATAAACCAGACCGGACGGCGCGAAGGAGTTCGACCGTAAGCTGCATCAAGAATCGGGGCATCAGTCAAAGTGCGACGATTGTTCATACGGACAATCATGCCCCACTTACCTTAGAAATTAATGTGTGGGGTACTAAGAACAGGGAAATCGCTCGCCCTGCTGTGCGTTTTCGACAAACCGCTTGGTCGCTTTCCGCTCTTTTCGGCGCGCCTCCCACTAACGCAAGCGACATATGGCTAAGTTCAGGCCCGTGAATGGAACCGATTCAACGCCACAGAACTTCCGCGCCGCGGTCGAGTCAATGCACTCTGCTGAACTGCGACCTGAGATTGCTCTGGGCACCGTTCGGCCACCGCAGAAGCTGGCGCCGTTTAGCCACGCTGTCTCGCTTGAGGTCACGCAGCCCGAAGCTGATATTGTCCCCGAGTCCTCGGACGATGATGCCTTTGGTCGTTTAATTTTGCTGCACGATCCCCGCAGTGAGGAAACCTGGGACGGCGATATGCGCTTGGTTGCATACATCCAGGCAGATATGGATGCCTCCCTCGCGGAAGATCCGCTGCTTCCCCAGGTTGCCTGGCAATGGCTCACCGAGGCTCTGGCTGAGAACAACGCCAAACTGTCAAACTTGGGTGGCACGGTGACGACTACGAACTCTGTCCGCTACGGCGAGATTGGCGGCAAGCCACAGGCCTTTCAATTAGAAATGCGCGCATCGTGGACTGCTCGTGGCACCGACCTGCGCACTCACGTTGAATCTTTCGCTCAGGTACTAGCGAACGTCGCTGGTCTGCCACCCGTCGGCGTATCCCTGCTGGGCTGATACTGGTAACTGCTGATACCGACGACCGAAGAGGCGTGCGATGAGCTCCGACGTGGAAACTAGTCCCGACGTAGAAGTAAGACTTGCCCCAGCCGAGGGAACTCCACGCGTGCTTTCCGACATCGACGACATTATTAACGCCGGTGAGCAGCTGGCCAAAGGACACGGTTGGCTCGCAGTCGATACTGAACGAGCTTCGGCATATCGCTACGACGACCGCGCCTTCCTGCTTCAATTTCGCCGCCATGGAGCGGGCACCTTTCTCATCGATCCCGAAGACGGGCGCAAGGCGATGGCCGTTTTCGGTTCCTCAGTCAACGACCTGACCTGGATTATTCACGCAGCTCATTCTGACCTTCCCTGCCTCGCAGCTCTGGGCCTCTACCCCGCCAAAGTCATTGACACTGAGCTGGCCGGTCGCCTTCTCGGACTCGAGCGAGTCAACTTAGCAGCTCTAACAGAACGACTCCTCGGAGTTGGACTTGCCAAGGGGCACGGTCGAGAGGATTGGTCTACTCGTCCGCTGCCAGCGGATTGGCTGGACTACGCAGCCCTGGATGTCGAGCTGCTCATCGAACTCGCAGAGGTTCTTTGTCAGGCGCTGGCTGAGCTCGACCGTTTGGAATGGCTAGAGCAGGAATGCGAACGCGAACTCGCTACCAACCGTAAATACCTCGATGGTCTACACGTCGGACACTCGTGGCAAGGACTCAAAGGCATTGGGAAGCTGCGCACTCCCGAACAACTCCACGTCGCCCGTGCACTGTGGACTGAGCGTGACGAAATCGCACAGCAACGTGATGTCTCCCCAACACACATCATGGGGCACAGCGTTCTACGTACAATCGCAGAACAACTCCCAGGTACGCAGCGTGAGCTGACTGCAATCCGTGGATTTCCACGTCGCCGTCGCGGTGCTGCGGACGCTTGGTTGAGGATCGTTAATGAAGCCCGTCAGGAACCCAGGTCATCATGGCCGAAGCCTCAAAAGCCGCCTCGCAACGAGATGCCACACTTTCGGCGTTGGGCTGAACATGCCCCACAAGCCGCCGAGATTTTCGAAACCACGCGAGGCTGCATCGACAACGTCTGTGCCCAAATACACCTGCGCAAAGACACACTCATCACTTCCGCGCAGACACGTGAACTTGTTTGGTGGATTCACAGCCGCGCAGTCGACTCATTCGTATTCCGCCACCACGACAACTACGCTGGCGGCCTGCCAGCCGTTACAGAAATCTCCGCCCACCTCAGCGAACAGGGTTTCCGCCCATGGCAGGCACATTTGCTTGCCGACGTAATCGGCGCCAACGTCCTTGCGCCCATGCGGCACCCACTCTAGCTACAGCTGCTCTAGCACCGCGATGGTTTCAAAGTGATGTGTTAGGCCAAATGCGTCTACGACCTCGAGGTGTTTGAACGCGTAGCCGTGGTCAGCCCAGTACCGGGCATCGCGCGCAAAAGTCGCCGGATCGCAACCGAAATGTACAACCGTGCGTGGCTTGGCCTCAGCAATAGCGGCAATGGCATCCTTACCGGCACCGGAGCGCGGAGGGTCGAGAACGACGACATCCGGGTTTGGTGTTTCCTCATTAGCAACTTCGCGGCGCACAACCTTGGTGACATCCCCAGTAACGAACCGAACTGGTGCCGCAGGTGTCGCATTCCCACTGTGGTCAGCTGCAGTGAAAGCCCTGCGCCCCGCCGTCGCTGCCGCGGCAAACCCCTCTACAGAGAGAATTGATCCCTCAGCGTCTACTAGCTTGCGCAGTGCCGCCGCCAGAACGCCTGCGCCGCCGTAGAGATCCCAAGCACAGGAGAAGGACTGACCGGCCAACAGGCTAATGATGCGCGAGCCATAGAACTCAGGAGCATGGCGATGAGCTTGCCAAAAACCGGTAGTCGGCACATCGAAAGTAATGCCGTGAACAGCGTGCTGTGTGGTTGGCTCGCCTTCAATCACTGTTTGCTTGCGACTCCGGCCACTGCCGGAGACGTACACAGCGCTTCGGTTACCCTCGGCATCCATTGCCACATGGAGTTCTCCCAGCTTCGGCGCTCTGCGCCCTCTACCGCGAGCGGGCTCAGCGACGGGGATGGTTCCGGCCGTCGTAAAGCCAGCGATGAGATTGGGTACTGTCTGGGCACACTCGGAGCCGATGACAAGATCGTGGGAACGAGAACGCCGCAGCCCCGCTCGCCCCTGGGAATCCACACCTAGCCGCACGCGCGTTCGCCAGTGGGAAGTGGGCGCAAGTGGAACGACATCGATAGCTGGCAGCTCGTCGGCGGTGAAACGTCCCAGACGGCGGAGACAATCAGTCAAGACATCAGCCTTGAGACGCGCCGCGTGCTCAGGATCAATAAAACCCCAGTCGCAACAACCCGCGCCCTGCTGAGCTGCTTGGCAACGCTGCGAAACTCGATGTTCTGAGGCATCCAGAACCTCAACGACATTGCCGCGCCACAGCTTGGCATCAGGTTTGGCAATTTCGACAACAACGCGTTCGCCGGGGATGCCGCCGGTGACGAAACCGATACGTCCGTCATAGCTGGCAATGAATTCTCCGCCGGCAGCGGGACGGTCAATAGTCACTTCGATGTTCACGCAGTGTGATACTACCCGCTGACAAGAGAAAAGCCGCCGTCGGGTGACGGCGGCGGGCAGTGCACAGTGGCACCTGCAAATCCTCTTCTAACTGGTCAAGCAGCTAGATTATCTCTGCTGGCGAGTTGACCAAACTAATTGGTGGAACCATCCGGGTTGATACCAGTAGCGCCCGGCACCTGCCCAGGTTCACCTTCAGCTTGAGCAGCCTGGGCCTGCTGCTGGTATGCCTGACGAATCTGCTCGGCCATCTGGGACGGCAGCGTAACCGGAAGCGGCTGACCTGCCGGCATCGGGTTCTCACCGCGAGAGACGAAACTACGGGCAAGGAGACCGCGGGCGAGATCCGCAAGTTTCTCCGCCCGATCGGCCGGCCCGGAGGCCGTCATGCGAAGCATCCAACGCGGGCCGTCGGCGCCGATGATTCGCATTTCCATATCGGAGGTGCGGCCAACGACCTCAGAACCCCACGGCCCCTGTTCGACATGGACATCGAGGCCATCGGACTCAAGACCGTCCTTGATTTCCTGAGCAGACTCCTCCCAGAGGCCACCCGACGTCGGAGCAGCGAATGCTACAGGAGTTACGCGGCCATGCTCAGTGGCGACGTGCAGCATAGTTGGACCTGTCGGCCCCATCTCCACCTGAATATCACCAACGTGAGGAATAGGCAGCAGCATCGAACCGAGGTTCAAACTGGCCTTCGCGAAGTCCGAAAAATCAAACTGCGTCGGGCTAGCGCTGTTGATATCAAAGGGGCCGTTTGCTGGTGCATTCTCCGCGGCGACTTCCGACGCGTCGTCATGCAGGGTTGCGGCAGCTTCCTCAGAAGCTGGCGCCGCAGACTCGGTGGTAACGGCCTCTGCCTCGGCAGCTGGTTCTTCTGGCTGGTTCTTCTTTCCAAATGGCCACATGGTGGTTTATTGACACCTCGCTAAAAAGAAATCTTTGTATACGCCTTTGTAAACGCTTTATTGAGCTCTTCACGCATTGAACCACACTTGATGGGGTTCTCGCGCTGTCAGAGACGTTTTAAAGCGTCGTGGACACTCCGGTTGACCCGTGACCACCCGCACCGCGTTCAGTTTCATCGAGTTCATCGACTTCCAGCAGCGGGCTGAGCTCGACCTTCTGCACAACCAATTGTGCGATTCGATCACCCTTGGCGATCTCCACCGCGTTGGTGGGGTCCAAGTTGATCAGGCAGACTTTAAGCTCACCACGGTAACCGGCATCGATCGTGCCGGGAGCGTTGACGATGGAAAGCCCCTTTTTGAAAGCCAATCCGGAGCGTGGATGAACCAATCCCACGGTGCCCGCCGGCAAGGCAATGGCAATACCGGTTCCCACGAGTGCCCGCTGCCCGGGTGCTAGGACGACATCCTCCGCTGAGCTCAAATCCACACCGGCATCATCGGCATGCGCACGCTGGGGAATCACTGCGTCTTTAGTGAGCTTTTTCACTTGCACCGGGGCATAAGTCATCTCTTCGTATATCCTTCGCTGTCGCGTCTTTTAAGAACCGCACTTCGGCCCTGTCAGTACCGAGCATAGCCGTGCCCTAGAATGGATAACCGTGAGTGGAAAAGATAACCTGCAGCCTCGTCGCGGCGACAGCTCAGCATCCGTCTCTGAAGATGCGGCACTAACAATGAGCTCGAGCGGAGATTCATCGATTGTCTATTCCGAAAAGCTCTGGGTTCCCTGGTGGTTCTGGGTACTCGGCGCTGTCGCCGTTTTTGTATGTACGGCCCAGATTGGATTTAACCGTTCACCGATTTGGCTTGTTATCGGCGGCATTATTTGCCTGGCCGTGGGCGTGTGGGTGCTGTTGACTATGTCGAAGACTACGGTGTCCGTAGAAGTGGATAGCACTGGTGAGCGCTGGCTTCACGCTGGCACGGCAGTTCTGCCAGCATCGGTTGTTGCAAAATCCCTAGTGGTCCCGAAGTCCGCGCAGCGCAATGCGTTGGGCCGTCAGCTCGATCCGGCAGCATTCCTGGTTACGCACACGTGGATTCCCACGATGGTGCTGCTAGTCCTCGACGATCCGGACGACCCCACCCCCTATTGGCTGGTCTCCACCCGCCGCCCCGAGGCACTACTTGACAGTCTCTTCGACCGCTAGGTCACAATCTCTCACCGCCGCTACACGCTTTCCGACGGCCCCGCGCCGCCACAGCCGTGGCAGTGGCGGTTTTCCTTTTCCTAGGAAGTTATCCCGATTGTGTGAGGACTAAGCACAGTCCTGGCAGATGGGGAAACCATCGCCGTTATCGATGGCAATCATCGAGCGGTGCATCACCATAAAGCAGGAGCCACAGGTGAATTCATCCTCCCCCTTCGGGGCAACATCCATATCGAATTCTTCACCCGCGATGTCGGCGACCGGCAACTCGAACGGCTCGACAATTTCGCCGTCGTCAGTGTCGTCGATTTCCTTCTCAGCAGATGCAGCCTGAAGGCCCTCGAGGGAATCGGTCTCCAGCTCTTCGGTTTCACGAGTACGCGGGGCATCGTAGTTTACAGCCATGTCCCAAACCTTCTTTCCGGACCTTTGCTAGACATTGTGAACTGACTTTTTCTCGGAGAATACAACGCACTGAGACGATTGACACCCTGTACTCTCCAGTGCCTTTCTCAGCGGATATTAAGGCAATTCACGCATTCTGTCATCTCTGCAGGTCAAAACAGGTTTCTATGCCCATTAGCCGAGGAGACGATAACATGATGGCTATGAGTTCAGGCCCCGCGAGCACTTCGAGCGCATCACATCGACGAAAAATTGTTCCCTACGTGGTGGTTTCCGTAGTTGCTGTAGTGATTGCGGCTACGTTGTGGGTATTGGCATTCCGCAGCCAACCGGCAAGTTATCCGGTGTCCTGTTCCCTCCCCGCGGCTGGCACCCCGGTTTCCTCCACCACGCTAATAGGAGAACACGTCGTTCCACCGTCGGGTGTTCATGTGCGCGTTTATAACGCCAACGGCAAAGTCGGCCAGGCTACAACCGTCGCCGAGCAATTGCGGCAGCTCGATTTTGTTCTCGATGAGCAGGTTCCCTACGGTAACGACCCTATTGTGGAAAACCAAGATCTCAGCTGCTTTGGCCAGCTGCGTTATGGCGGGGAGTTCAATGGCCACGCCGCAGCGCTTCACGCTCTTTTCCCCTGTTTTGAGCTCATCCACGATGGTCGGCCGGATGCAACTGTCGATGTGTCGTTGGGTAAGGGGTTTAAGGACCTCGAAGTAGCCAGCCAGGTTGAGGGCGCGATGTCCGCATTGAACCGTGGCGAACAGACCGACTTAGAGGGGTTGAGCTCGTTAGGCTCGAGCACCTGCTCCTAGACCGACGAACTAATTCCTAGCCTTCGCGGTCGCACCATCCAATGCCTCGAAGAACGCATCGGCAACTTCAGGATTCGCCGCACCGACACCGAAGTCGAGGGGGTCTCCCTCCGGCCGGCCAGCAGCGTTGGCACACTGAGTGAATTCCGGAATTCTGATTCTGGCGCCTGCTTCAGCCGCAATCAGAGAACCTGCTGCATAGTCCCAAATCTTGATGTCGTGTTCGTAATACGCATCAACACGGCCGTGCGCCACCATGCACAAATCCAGCGCCGCCGATCCCATGCGCCTAATATCTCGACACTCCCCTAGCAATTGCGACGCTATCCGGCCCTGCACCTGCCGGAGACTAGCGGAATAGCTGAATCCCGTTGCCACAAGCGCCTTTTCCAGCTCGGCCGTTGGGGAACAACTAAGCGCCTGCACAGTGCCGTCCTGCCGAGAAACCTGAGCGCCCTCTCCCTTTGCTGCACTGTAAACCTCTCCCGAGGACACATTTGCCACTGCACCCGCCACTACCTCATCGCCTACGGCGCAGGCGATACTCACAGCAAAATTGGGCAGTCCGTAGAGGAAATTCACTGTGCCATCGATGGGGTCTACAATCCAGGTCACCGCTTCGGCCGCGTCGGTAGTTTGCGTTAGAGAGCCCGCGCCGTCGTCAAGCCCGCCTTCTTCGCCCAAAATGCGGTCGGAGCTGCTAAACGTTTTGATGAGCGAACGAATGAGCTCCTCAGATTCACGATCGACGACGGTGACGGGGTCTACAGCTGAGGACTTCGTTTCGGAACTTGCTAAAACGCCATCGGAGCCGAGTTCGACCCGACGACTGGCGATATGCGCTGCGGCTGTGCGGGCGATAAGTACCGCGCGATCACGTAATTCCCTGACGCTGGGCCGCACGGCCCCGGGGCTATTCGGTGCCGTAAACCCTCTATTATCCGCCCTGCTAGCCAGTTGTTCGGTGCCACGCGAGTTAATGCTCATGCCCCCATTGTGTCTGTTTCGTACAATTTGAGCTATGGGACAACGAATTGGATTTGGCATCGACGTCGGAGGATCTGGAATCAAGGGTGGCCGCGTGGACCTTGATACTGGGCAGCTTATTGGCGACCGCATTAAGATTTTCACGCCACAGCCGGCGACTCCGGAAGCGGTTGCGAAGACCATTGCAGAAATTGTGGACATTGCGCAATGGGATTCCGATGTCGGCATCACGATTCCGTCCGTCGTACAGAATCAGATTGCCTTGCTGGCCGCCAATATTGACGATTCTTGGGTTAATACGAACTGCCAGGAGCTCTTCGCTAAGTACCTGCCCAACAACAAGGCGCACGTGCTTAACGACGCTGACGCTGCCGGCCTTGCTGAAGTCCAGTTTGGCAATCCGGGCAATAAGACTGGCGCCGTGTTGTTACTGACTTTTGGTACCGGCATCGGCTCCGCACTTATTCATGATGGACTGCTCTACCCCAATTCGGAGTTAGGCCACCTCGTCATCGATGGCATGGAGGCCGAACACTTTGCGTCCGCGCGAGTTAAAGATGTGGAGGGGCTCGGCTTCGAAGAGTGGGCTGAGCGCGTGAGCAAGGTCCTAAAGACCTACGAGGCACTATTTTGGCCGTCACGGATTATCGTCGGCGGCGGAATCAGTCGCGAACACGAAAAGTGGATTCGGCGGTTGACATGTAAGACTCCAGTTTTCCCCGCAAGTTTGGATAATAATGCGGGTATCGCTGGCGCCGCCTTTGCTGCTGAACAGGGGATTTACCCTTAAGCAGTTTCATTTCTTGGGTGGGGATCGGTGCCTACGGGGCGGGCGTGACAGGTCGTTGAACCCATGCCCCGTGGCGGCGGTTTTCAGAATTGGTTTACAATAAGAAGTTGACTCACGGCAAGGTTGAATAATCAACAGGCTCGAGGAGGATTGGGAAAATCGAATTCCGGCGCACTGCTTCGATGAGGATTTTCACCGATTACTTCTTCGCTAGGAGCCAGAAAAGCAACACTGATGACCGTGGCACGAAAAGGCCAGCTCTGAATGTTTCCCATTCAGCTAGCTGGCTGCAGACGAAGTAAAGGCGCACCACTGGCGCGTTGAGCTTCTCTCTGACCGAGAGAAGCTGGCGGCGGCTTTGGCGGCGCACACAACGTACATCGTGAAAGGGCGTTCGTGGCAGGCAACGAACTGGGGCAAGCTCAGGACCAATCCACCGGGAGTGGCACCGGTTCAGCTACTCCTGCAAAGAAGGCTGTAAAGAAGGCCATCAAGAAAGCAGTGAAGAAGACCGTGGCAAAGAAGACTGCCGCGAAGAAAACTGCTGCCAAGAAGACGGCTGCCAAAAAGACAGCTGCTACCAAGACTGCGGCGAAAAAGGCGACCGCTAAGAAGGCAGCGGCCAAGAAGACCGTGAAGAAGGCGGCTAAGAAGTCGGTCGCTAAGAAGACCACACGTAAGGCCGCAGCCAAGAAGGCAACTAAGCGGACAACGGCCGCGAAGGCCACTGCGGCCAAGGCTGCTGCAGCGAAGGCGAAGGACGCGCAGGCTCTCGACGCAACTGAGAACGAAGAGCTCGAGGACGAGGAACTCGACCACGACTTGGAGCAGGAGCGGGACTACGACCCGGATCTGGATGATGATCTCGAAGACGATGATCTTCACGGCGATCTGGATGACGACGACCTCGAAGAAGACGACCTCGACGACGATGAAGAAGAGGACGACGAGGACGAAAACGAAGACGAGGATGAAGAGGACGAGGGCGACGAGGTCTGGAACGAGGACGAGTCCGCTCGTCTGCGTCAGGCCCGCAAGGATGCTGCCCTCACCGCCTCTGCGGACTCTGTCCGCGCCTACCTCAAGCAGATTGGTAAGGTCGCACTGCTGACTGCCGAGGAAGAGGTCAGTCTGGCTAAGCGCATCGAGGCCGGTCTGTACGCGCAGTACAAGATTGACGAGGCCAAGGAAGCCGGCGAGCGCATCGCTTACGCTCAGAAGCGCGATTTGCGCGAGATTTCTCGCGACGGTCAGCGCGCCAAGAATCACCTACTCGAGGCCAACCTCCGTCTTGTGGTGTCCCTGGCAAAGCGCTACACCGGCCGTGGCATGGCTTTCCTCGACTTGATTCAGGAGGGCAACCTCGGCCTGATTCGCGCCGTCGAGAAGTTCGACTACACCAAGGGCTACAAGTTCTCGACGTACGCAACGTGGTGGATCCGCCAGGCCATTACTCGTGCAATGGCCGACCAGGCTCGAACCATTCGTATTCCGGTTCACATGGTCGAGGTCATTAATAAGCTCGGCCGTATCCAGCGTGAGCTGCTCCAGGACCTGGGCCGCGAGCCCACTCCGGAAGAGCTCGCTAAGGAAATGGATATCACCGAGGAAAAGGTTCTCGAGATTCAGCAGTACGCTCGTGAACCCATTTCGCTAGACCAGACCATCGGTGACGAGGGCGACTCCCAGCTCGGTGACTTCATTGAGGACTCCGAGGCAGTCATCGCCGTGGACGCCGTGAGCTTCACGCTCCTCCAGGATCAGCTTGGCGACGTTCTGGAGACTCTCTCCGAACGTGAAGCCGGTGTCGTCCGTCTGCGCTTCGGCCTTACCGACGGTATGCCACGTACTCTTGACGAGATTGGCCAGGTCTACGGTGTGACACGCGAGCGCATCCGTCAGATTGAGTCCAAGACGATGTCCAAGCTGCGTCACCCATCGCGTTCGCAGGTTCTGCGTGACTACTTGGAGTAAAGCTTTAACCTGGAGTCGTAATTGGGCTAACTGCTAAGCCCAGAAAATTGGGCTTGGATAAGGTTTCACCCCCTTATTCGAGCCCGATTTTTTCTTCAGGGGCAGGGCTAGCGAGTTAGCGACTGCGTTTATGACAAGACGGCCCACAGAAATGGCCTGAAAGTGTCATAAACTCCGACAGTTTCACATTTGCAGCGCGTATTTTCTACGGTTGTCAATTGTGGGACTAGCTGCCATGTGCACGAATCTACTGCCGGACTGAACGGCGTAGGGCCGGCTGGAGGCAAAAGCAAAAAGCAAAACCCCGAACCACCAAGGTGGAACGGGGCGAAGGAGCATCTAAGCAACGCTAGTCGAAGCAGTCCGCTGGCGGTCCAGCAAACTGGACCACCATCCAATACCGGCTACTACATACCCAGCTAGTACACGACGCCGAATACCCACTGCAGCAGCGTCAGCGAAGCCACAGAAATCACAATCAGCGCAACGATGTTCAGCCAAACACCGGTCTTGACCATGTTGTCCATGCTGACGTAGCCGGAGCCGTAGGCGATGGCGTTCGGCGGTGTTGCAACCGGCATCATGAACGCCGAAGTAGCCGCCAGTGCAACTGGAACAGCGAAGATCATCTGGTCGTGGCCCAAGCCGATTGCCATCGCACCAACCAGCGGCAGGAAGGTCGCGGCCGTCGCGGTGTTAGACGTGAACTCGGTCAGGAATAGCACAACGGCGCCGACGACAACCACGAGTGCAGCCACGGGCATCCAGCCGAGGGTAGACAGCTGCTCACCAATCCAGTCCGACAGCCCAGAGGCACCGAACTGCGAGGACAGCGCCAGGCCACCACCGAACAGCAGCAGCACACCCCACGGCAGCTCCAACGCATTTTCCCAGCGCATGAGCTTCACGCCATCAGGACCACCCGGAATCAGGAACAGTGCAATACCTACCGTCATCGCGATTACCGCATCGGCAATCTTGGTGTCTGGCAGCAGCACCGGGACAAAGACCCACGCCAGCGCAGCCGCGATAAACACCATGAGCACGCGACGCTCACCCGCCGACATACGGCCGAGACGCTTGAGCTCGTCACGCATCAGTTCGCGCCCGCCTGGGATATGCGCAATCTCCGGCTTAAACAGAACACTTGTCAGCAGGAACCATGCACAGAGCATGAGCACAACCGCCACCGGGACACCCAGCAGCATCCACTGGCCAAACCCAATGTTGACACCCTGCTCCGCCATGTAGGCCGCCAGCATCGCGTTCGGCGGAGTACCAATAATCGTGCCCAACGAACCAATCGATGCCGCGTAAGCGATACCCAGCATCAGTGCGATACCGAAGTTCGACTTTGGCATCGGGTCGTAACTTGACGACGACTCCTCCGCCTCCTCCAGCGCATCTCCACCGGGGGTTTCGGCGACCGATTCACTCGCAGATCCCGCATCCTCTGCAGCAACTTTCTCATCGTGCAGCATTCGGACAATCAGGCTCAGCACGGACACACCGATTGGCAGCATCATCACGGCCGTGGCCGTGTTGGATACCCACATCGACAGGAAGCCAGTAGCCACCATGAAGCCTAGAATCAGCATCTTTGGTGACGACCCCATGAACACCAGGACCCACAATGCGACACGCTTGTGTAGGTTCCAACGCTGCATCGCCAGTGCCAACAGGAAGCCGCCCATGAAGAGGAAGATGGTCGGGTCTGTGTACTTGCCCGAGAAATCCTTAATCTCCGCGAGGTTGAGAATCGGGAATAGCGCCAGCGGCAGCAGAGCCGTAACGGCAATCGGGATAGCCTCGGACATCCACCACACGGCCATAAGCACTGCTACACCTGCGGTTGCACGCAGGTTGTGATCGAGCTCAGCCGGCATAAAGAAGTACACGAGCAAGGACAGGATGATACCGAGTCCTAGACCGGTGCGCTTACGGAAAAGCTCCCGGCTGAGGTAACCACGGTCTTGTTGGCCAGGTGACAGTTCCGGGGAGTTGTCGCGCGTAGATGTCGCTGCCACGATTCACGCTCCTATTTAATAATCAGCAGACATCCTGTATTGCACGCATGTTCAAACGTTTACCGCATGTAGGGGATGCCAAATGTGGGTACTTTCTGACACCAATATCATTACCAACACTCGGCCCAATATGAGATTTCACTAAGAAACCCCCGACCGAAACTGCAGGCAGTTGGACTTCGGGGGTGGATTACGGGGTTAGCTCATTTCCTCATTGCGCATCTGGCATTAGCCGAAAACTCCGGGCACAAAGTAACACCGCCATTGACTTCGCGTCCGAACTCACTCCGATTGCTTCTTTGGCTGGTCAGTCCCCATCTGATTGGAGATGCACTCGGCATACTCTCCAGAGGTGCGCTCGAATTTTTCGCACTTCGACATCGCGTCTGATGTCGACCAGTACAGCATCAGCGACACCACGGCGGCTGCAATGCCCGTCACAATGCCGACAACGCCCAATCCGAACGAACCGCTGATGACCGCGTCTCCCCCAGCAGCCTGCACGCGCTTCTTCGCGCTCAGCGCCTTCGCCATCGCGATGATGCCCAGAACAATGCCAAAGACGCCGAGGATGCCACCAACGATCATCCAGGACATCAAGAGTCCGCCGACACCAAAGATCAGTGCCAGCACGCCAATAGTCCGACTGTCATTGCCTGGTACAGCCGACAAACCCCCGCCAGCCGATTCTGAGGTCTTTGCCCGATTACTGCTTGCCGACATTTTTCTCTCCACCATCATCTGTCCGATAGCTTGCTCAGATAGCTTGAAACCCTACCAATTACGCAGGTAGCTAATGCGATCGCGCAACTGCTCCTCCGTACACAGCGCAGTCGGCGGGCCACCACAGGCGCGCCGAACCTCGTTATGCACCTGACCATGTGGCTTACCGGTTCGCGCCGCCGTCATCGACACCAGCGTATTGAGTTCCTTCCGCAACTTCGGCAACACCTCACTGGCCACCTTCTGCGGCCTCGGGTACGCCGATCCCTCAATGCGGTGGACCGCGCCGCCTTCGCCTCCGCTTGACGACGATTCACTCGCCTCCTCGCGGGCTTCCTTCTCTCGGGCACTGGCGGCTTTAAGCTGTTCATCCTGCCGCTGACGCAGCAAGAGTCGCATTTGCTCAGCGTCGAGAAGCCCGGGCAAGCCAAGGTAGTCAGCTTCTTCAGCGGAACCGGCAACGGTTGCGGTGCCGTAGGAGGAACCGTCGTAGATCAGGTAGTCGAGTTCAGCATCCGCGCCAATGGATTCGTAGGCCGGCAGCAGTTCGTCGGGCTCATCCTTACGCCGGTTGGCTTCGGCGACCAAGTCATCTTCCCAGCCCTCCGAAGGCCGATCCGGTTTACCGAGCACGTGGTTGCGCTGCACCTCCATCTGCGAGGCCAAGTCGAGCAGCACAGGAATCGACGGCAAGAAGACGGACGCAGTCTCCCCCGGCATGCGGCTTCGCACGAATCGTCCGATAGCCTGCGCGAAGAATAGCGGAGTCGAGGAACTAGTCGCGTACACGCCGACGGCTAACCTTGGCACGTCCACGCCTTCGGAGACCATTCGCACAGCCACCATCCACTCGTCGGTGGACTCGGAGAAGGTCTTAATGCGTTCCGACGAGCCAGGCTCATCCGAAAGCACCAACGCCACCGGTGTGGAGGCAATCTGCTCGAGAATGCGCTTGTACGCACGGGCAGTTGCCGCATCGGAGGCGATAACCAGGCCACCGGCATCGGGAATATGCTGCCTCATCTGCGAGAGCCGGGTATGCGCTGCCCGCAGCACCGACGGCATCCACTCGCCCTTTGGGTCAAGCGCGGTGCGCCAAGCTCGAGTGGTCTCCTCTGGGCTCATCACGGTACCCAGACGCGCAGCGAACTCATCACCCGCGCTATCACGCCAGCGAGCTTCACCTGAGTAAGCCAAAAAGACCACTGGGCGCACGACGCCGTCGGCAAGCGCATTGGAATAGCCGTACGTGTAATCAGCGACGGAGCGCGAGTAACCATCGCCATCCGGCGAGTAGCGAACAAACGGAATTGCCGCGTCATCAGAGCGGAACGGCGTACCAGTTAGGCACAGGCGACGTTCGACATCGCCGTAGGCCTCAGAAATGCCGTCGCCCCAACTCTTGGCATCACCGCCGTGGTGCACCTCGTCCAGAATCACCAATGTCGGACGAGCGGTAGCTACCGCATGGTGCTTAAACGGATGCACTGCGACTTGGGCGTAGGTCACAACAATTCCCTGGTAGGAAGGGTTTACCACACCCTTGGCGTTGGAGAACTTGGGATCCAACGCAATCCCCGAACGAGCAGCAGAGGCAGCCCACTGTACCTTCAGGTGCTCAGTAGGCACTACGACGATAATGCGCTCGACAATCCGCCGCGACAGCAACTCACTGGCGATACGCAGAGCGAAGGTCGTCTTACCCGCGCCCGGTGTCGCCACTGCAAGGAAGTCCTTGGGGTTAGTCGCCAGGTATTTGTCGAGGGCCTCCTGCTGCCATTTACGAAGCCCGCTCACTTGCGACGCAGGGACTTGTAAATCCGCTCGCAGTCAGGGCATACCGGTGAACCCGGCTTCGCCGACTTCTTCACTGGGAAGGTTTCACCGCACAGAGCAACGACGTAGGAGCCGTTGACCGCGGAGCTCACGATCTGGTCCTTCTTGACGTAATGGAAGAACTTCGGAGTGTCGTCCCTCGTCGACTCATCGACGCGGGTATCGGTGCGTTCAATCGTCTTTGTCGTCTTCAATGGAGTGCTCACAGATTCCAATTGTGCCCCATTGGTCAAATTATGCCTAGCGACCCAGGTGCTGGCCGCTGCTGACAGCTACCTTCCACATCCATCCACAACACCGCTGCGACTACGCGAGCATGCAGCTGCAACGGGCATAGCTAGTTGAGACACCCCCACGCCACAGGCGTATGCTAGACAACCATGGCGCGAATCAATGACCGTCGCGACTCCGCGCTGCCGAAACGCGGAAGTTCCCGGCGACGCAAGAAAGACGCGGCGTTGATTACCGACGCCCGCGGCTCAAGGATTCGCAACTATGACCACCGCCGCCACGTCTACGCGGCCCTGCAATGGTCTCGCATTCCATTGCTACTTCTTTCCGGCGCTTTTTACCTGTGGTGGGATGTGCCGTGGATTGCGGCGATTCTCATGGTCGTCTCCGTACCCATGCCGTGGATCGCGGTTGTCATCGCCAATGGCGTTGGAGAACCCGCTGACAAGCGCAAACCGCGCGTCTACAAGCCAGGAGTTGTACGCGAGCAAAACCGCAAATGGGAGGAGCAGCAGCGCCAGCGCGCCCTCAAGGAAGCGGAGATGCGCGCGCTCGGTTCTGCCGCCAGTACCGAAGACACCGACGCACCGCCGCAGTCCGATACCGAGACCACCTCAAATCCCTTCGATGACGCAAATGTCATCGATATGCCGGAAGACGACGATCCGTCGTCAAGCTCCCCTAACTAGCCCCTCCGCCCCGCTTTACGACGAAGGTAGTGCCTACGATGACCTTTTCCCCCTCCACCTTCACCCCACCGACTGATCAGCAGCTTCGTGCTTTTGTCGACTGTGCAGAGGAATTCGCCACCACACTTAGGCGCCTTGAGTTTTCCAGCGAGTCACTGCGTCGAGTCCTAGGAGCCGAGGGGTTAGCCGCGCTGGACCGCGGTGAGCCCGGCGTTGTCGATGTTCTGCTTACCGAGACAGACGGCGTTTCTGCGGATACTGTGACCGCGTTGCGTCTTCTCATCCTGGGCGATTTCGCCGACGCAGAGCAGCTATTTGGAGCTGAGCTGACGGTCAAGTTGCTGGACAGCGGCATACTTGCCGGCACCGCCAGCAACGCACAGGTGTGTATCGATGTGCGCCCGGTCGAGATTGCGGGAGTCGACCGTATTATCTTTTCCGACCGCGACGCCTCTATGAACGATCACGTTCCTGGACCCGATCATGTCCTAGGCGTAGGGCGGGCTTCCCGCTCCCTCCTCGATATTTCGTCGACCTCGGCGGTGGAATCCGTACTCGACCTCGGTGCCGGTTGTGGCATCCAGAGCCTTGCCCAATCTGATGCAAAATCGATTGTCGCGACAGACATTCACCCCCGCGCGCTGTTTTTTGCCCGCGCTACTTTCGCAGCTAATGGTTTCGACCAAGCGCAGGCTCTCGAAGGTTCGTGGTTTGAACCGGTTGCAGGCCAGAAGTTTGACCGCATTGTGGCCAACCCGCCGTTCGTCGTAGGACTGCCAAGTGTGGAACATGTTTACCGTGACTCAGGACTGAATCTGGACGGTGCCACCGAGCTTATGATCCGCGGTCTGGCCGACCATCTCACCGACGGCGGCACGGCGCATCTACTCGGCGCTTGGGCCCATATCGAGGGCGAGAGTTGGCAACAGCGCATCGCTTCTTGGCTCCCTGCTGAGGGCCTCGAGGTGTGGGTAACGCAACGGGATCTCGCTACGCCGGCGGAATACATTGGCACCTGGCTTCGAGACGAGTCCATCGACCCCCGCAGCCCAGAGGGGTGCGAGCGCTCTCGTGCCTGGCTGGAGCACTTTCGCAACAGCGGCGTGACAGGCATCGGGTTCGGCTACATCACAGTCCAACGCATCAACGGCCCGACTTCCGCCGTATGCGAGGAAATGCCGCAGCCTTTGGCCGCTCCCTTCGCCGCCGAAGCCGAGGAGTATCTCGGCCGCGCCGAATGGCTTCGTACACAAACTGCCGACACCATCCTCGAAGCTTCCTTTACCGTGCGCCCCGGTGTCGCCATCGAACGCGTTTCGCTTGCCGACGTCGAAAGCGGCCAGGGCTTCACTGAGTTCGATACGCGCATCTCACGCACCGATGGCCCCGCCTGGACACACTCAATCGATGAGTCCGTGGCAACCATTCTGGGTGCGCTGCATCCCGAAGCTGCTCTGGGCTCCGTCATCGACATCATGGCAATGTTTGGAGCCTTCGATGAGTCCGACGTACCTGCCATCAAAGACGCCCTAGCTCCCATCGTCGTTGACCTGGTTCGCCATGGTCTAATTCTCCCCACCGAGCTCTTGGAGGATAAACAGTAAATGAAAGCCGTTCTCACCCGAGTTAAATCCGCGTCAGTCACTGTCGACGGTTCCGTTGTTGGCCACGTTGACGGAGGCGATACTGGTGCCATTTTGGCGCTCGTAGGCGTTGGCCGCGAGGACTCTGCTGATGCTTGGGAAACGATGGCCCGCAAGATCGCGGAGCTGCGCATCCTGGATGGCGAACTCAGCGCTGTCGATGCTGGCGCCCAGGTGCTCGTCGTTAGCCAATTCACGTTGATGGGGGCGACAAAGAAGGGACGGCGGCCGTCGTGGGTCGACGCGGCTCCGGGCCCAGAGGCCGAACCTGTCATTGAAAAAATTGTCGAGAACTTGCGCAATCGTGGCTTGACGGTCGAAACAGGACAATTTGGGGCAATGATGGAGGTCGCATCAGTCAACGATGGCCCCTTTACAGTTCTTGTGGAATGCTAGTGACGGCAGTTTTTCTTAACATTATATTTGCATGGCAAAATTACCCTATTGACATTCATCACCTTTCACGGGAACATTTTCGTAACTCCGTGCGTTGTAGTTATTGAGTCCACTTAAAAATCCAGGAGGCAGATTCATGAAGAGTGCCGATATTCAAAATGACGAACTGGAAGGTCAGACAAGGGACAAGGGGCGCCGCACCGGCAATAACTCCAACCCGTCCGCCGATTTGGTTCGTGTGTATTTGAACGGCATCGGAAAGACTGCTCTTCTCAGCGCTGAAGAAGAGGTGGAACTTTCTAAGCGCATTGAAGCCGGTGTATACGCCGAGCATTTGCTGCAGACCGGCGCGAAAATGACCCGTGCAAAGAAGCGTGACGTCAAGATTTTGGCGAAGGAAGGTAAGGCTGCACGCGCCCACCTACTCGAAGCCAATCTCCGTCTTGTGGTCTCGCTGGCGAAGCGCTACACCAACCGCGGTATGCCGCTGCTGGATCTAATCCAGGAGGGCAACTTGGGCCTCATCCGCGCCATGGAAAAGTTCGACTACACCAAGGGATTCAAGTTCTCCACATACGCAACGTGGTGGATTCGCCAGGCTATTACCCGCGGTATGGCTGATCAGTCGCGCACTATTCGCCTCCCTGTCCATTTGGTTGAGCAGGTCAATAAGATTTCTCGTATCAAGCGCGAGCTCTACCAGCAGCTCGGCCGTGAGGCTACGAATGAGGAATTGGCAGAGGAATCCGGCATTCCAGAAGCCAAGATTGAGATGCTGCTGCGTCAGTCCCGCGATCCGGTGAGCTTGGACATGCCAGTGGGCACCGACGAGGAAGCTCCCCTGGGAGACTTCATCGAGGACTCAGAGGCAACTGATGCTGAGGAGGCAGTTGTCGCTTCCCTGCGTCACCACGATGTCCGCAAGGTCCTGTCCACTCTCGAGATTCGAGAGCAGGAAGTTATTAAGCTCCGCTACGGTCTCGACGATGGCCTGCCCCGCACGCTGGATCAGATTGGCCGCCACTTTGGCCTGTCTCGAGAGCGCGTCCGCCAGATTGAGCGGGAAGTTATGTCCAAGCTCCGCGAGGGTGACCGTGCTGACAAGCTGCGTGAGTACGCAAACTAACGCCACATGGCGGTGACATCGATAGGGTTCCTAATTTCAGCCCTGAGATAGAGCTGGACTTCAATGCCGACCCCGTGCCGGAGTTTCATCCACACTGGCGGTCGGCGTTTTCGTCTGCACGTCGAACTTTCGACATCGCGTACGCTCCCTTCCGTCTCAGCAGCGCCCACCGAACCAAGCTTTTCGCTGCCTAATCAGCACCAAAGCCACTAGATTTGCGAGCCCTAACATCTTTCTTGCGCAAGTGTGGTTATCCTAATACTTGAGTGAAAACTTTTAAGACTGTGTTATCGGAGGAAAACCGTGAGGGATTTGGTTGACACCACGGAAATGTACTTACGTACGATTTTCGAACTCGAAGAAGAGGGCATCATTCCTTTGCGTGCTCGCATTGCCGAACGCCTTGAGCAGTCGGGGCCGACCGTTAGCCAAACCGTTGCGCGCATGGAGCGCGATGGCCTTCTCGTAGTTGCCCCAGATCGCAGCTTGCAGCTTTCCGACGAGGGCCGCAGGCTGGCCACGGCTGTCATGCGTAAGCACCGCCTAGCTGAGCGCCTACTTACGGATGTCATTGGCCTCGAATGGGACAAGGTTCACGACGAAGCCTGCCGCTGGGAGCACGTAATGAGTGACGAGGTCGAGCGCAAACTTCTCGACGTGCTTGACTCTTACACACGCTCCCCATTCGGCAATCCGATTCCCGGTTTGGGAGACCTCGGTGGGACTCAGTCACCAGAGTCGTTAGAGAACGTTCGCCGACTGTCCGATCTAAACCCCGGCGAGTACACCGTTGAGATCGTCCAGATTAACGAAATCCTGCAGGTCGAGCAGAGCTACATGAAGCGTCTCCACAAGGCTGGAATTATGCCGGGTACTGAGGCACTTGCCGAGGTTGCCGCCGGCCGCGTGACTCTCGCCCGTGGTGATCATTCTCTTGACATTCCGGATACTCTGTCTCACGCAATCATGGTGATTATCAAATGAAACTCCTCGTCACTGGTGGTGCCGGCTACGTCGGTAGCGTGTGCTCGGCAGTATTGATTTCTCTTGGCCACGACGTCACCATTCTGGACAACTTCTCTGTTGGCAACCGTGATGCGGTGCCAGAGGGCGCGACCCTAGTCGAAGGCGATGTGGCGGACAAGGCCTACGAGGTTCTGTCCTCCGACAGCTTCGACGGCGTCGTTCATTTCGCTGCGAAATCGCTTGTTGGCGAGTCTGTTGAGGTTCCTTCCGACTACTGGCACAACAATGTGGGCCAAACCCTGAAGCTACTCGACGCAATGCGTGATACCGGTACGAATAACCTGGTGTTCTCTTCGACAGCTGCAACCTACGGTGAGCCAGAGAAGACACCAATTACCGAAGACATGCCAACCGCACCGACCAACCCTTACGGTGCCACCAAGCTGGCCATGGACTACGCCATCTCGTCTTACGCCAAGGCATACAACATCGGCGCTACCAGCTTGCGTTACTTCAATGTGGCGGGTGCCTGGGGCGGTTTTGGCGAAAACCGTGAGGTGGAAACTCACCTCATCCCCCTGGTACTGCAGGTTGCGCTCGGTCACCGCGACAAGATTATGGTCTTTGGCAATGACTGGCCGACTCCGGACGGCACCGCGGTTCGTGACTACATCCACATCAAAGACCTCGCCGATGCGCACGTCTTGGCACTGGAGTCCAACACGCCGGGAACCCACCGTATCTTCAACCTCGGTTCTGGCGACGGCTTTTCGGTTCGCCAGGTTATTGAGACCTGCCGTAAGGTCACCGGTCACCCGATTCCTGCTGAGGATGCACCGCGTAGAGCCGGTGATCCGGCAACCCTTATTGCCTCTTCTCAGCGCGCCATGGACGAGCTCGGATGGAAGCCCAATCATACGGAGCTGGAAACCATCGTCGCCGATGCATGGGAGTACACCAAGAACCTCGGCGACCGAGCCCACTCGGCGCACCGCTAGGTACTGCAGCACAGCTTGCAGGGTCGCTAATCAATACGCGGCATTTTCACCTTGTATACCCTGCGCAGCACCTCTTGTGCCGCACCAAGAATTGTGCCAACGCACCTCGGCACAATTTGATTGGCGACCGCAATTTCCAGCAACTGAGTCAGTGAATGATTCGGTTGCTCCCCCGCTGCCTCATCGAGAGCTGTTTGCGCATAGTTCTCCAGCCCAGCCGCGAACTTTGCGATGGCAAAACACGCTAAAGCGTTAGCACGCAGGCTGCCGCGGTGGACGATTGCGGCCTCGCGCCAGATTTCTCCCATTGATTGCGCCAACTGCGTAGTAATGAAAATCATGGACATATCGCGCAAGGTGACGTTGGTCAGTGCTGCAGCAATGGCATATCCCGCGGTTTCATCGCGAACCGCCTCATGTGCATCCATCACACCATCGGCCACGTTTTCCACGGCGGCTTTTAGCATGTCGAAATGCTCGATGAGCGCGGGATTGTCCGAACCAATTTTGAGCTTCCTAGGCTGCTCAACGGCTGTCGCTCGTTCCCGGAGGCGTTCAATCAGAGCCCTGTCTTTACTGTCGCGGAATTGGCCACCTCGAAAATAGCTGCGGTACTCCTCATAGTTTTTGAAAATCTGCTCTCCCTGCCGAGAGATTAGATTTGCATTGTCGGTCATCAGACTGTCACCGACAATGCCGACGATCTCTCCCTGCTCGTCCGTGACAACTTCCCCCGCAGCAATAGTGGCAACGCCCGCCAAACGCACCTCATGCAGGCCGCCTTCTCGCAGCCAGCCTGTAATAGGTGTGGAGTCCTTTTCAATCCCCCAGGATTCGTCGATGATAAACACATCTGCGTGAGTGCATCCTTCATCGAGCAGGAAGTCCGCGGCTGCCCGCACCAAGTCAGGATTGCTCTCCATCGAGGCCACATCCTTAATCAGCATCGGGCCAGCATGCGCTGTCGGATCAAACTCGACCTTGCCTTCGATGAGACCTTCGACCTGCTGACGATACAACGCCGCAATCACTACCTGCCCCCGCGGATAGAATCCAACGATTCCCGGCAGGTTCGTCAGAAAAACACTCGGCTCAATTTCAGGCTTTTGTCCTGCACCGAAGTTCTTTTTGTTTCCCATTAATTCCTTACCCCTTTTCCCCCCATTGGAATAGCTCGACAGCGGACAATCCTCTCGCCATCTGGTGGCTCTCATTGTTATCGAATCCGCAACAGCCTTGCTTGTGCGCGACCGGAAAAATCGGCCCATCTGTGGACTACTTTCAACTTGTGGATAACTGGAATAATTTCTGCGGTATCGTGGTTGTTTACTTCAAATGACGAAAAATGTGATGCAGGAGGTAGTCGTACGTGAGTGATCCGACCGACAAGCCTCAGGGCAATATGTACGAGGTAGTTTTTCCGGTTCCTGACGTAACGGGAAGCGAGGGCCATCTGACCCTGGTCATTGCACTTAGCGGTTATGCGGATGCCGGTAATGCCGTCTCGGAATCAGCTAGTTTCCTCTTGGATGCTCTCGAGCACCGTCCATTGGTGAACTTTTCTATCGACGAGCTGATTGATTATCGTTCTCGCCGTCCCTCTGTGACGATGAACCACGACCAGATTGTGGATGTATCCGATTTGAACCTGTCACTCAATGTGGTTCGCGACAACGTCGGTAAGCCGTTCTTGCTGCTTTCTGGCCCTGAGCCAGACATGCGGTGGGAGGCTTTCTCGACTGCCGTGGCAGATTTGGCGGAGCGCTACGATGTCGGTCGGACTGTGTCGCTGTACTCGGCACCGATGACGGTTCCGCACACCCGACCGCTGGGCATCATCGCCCACGGCACAGATAAGCGGAAACTCGGTGATATGCATACCTGGGGAAACCGCGTCACAGTTCCGGGTGCTGCGAGCCTGAACATTGAGTACGAGCTCGCCAGCCGCGGTTGTGATGCCTTTGGTTTCACCGCACAGGTGCCACACTATGTCGCGGCCTCTGAGTATCCGCTGGCGTCACTGCGGCTGTTGCAGGAGGTAGCAAAACTAGCCAAGCTCGAGCTCCCGCTTGAGGCGTTGGAGAAGGAATCCGCGCGGGTGGCGGAGCTGCTCAATACGCAGACGAATGATTCCGGCGAGGTCTCTCAGCTGGTCAATCTTCTCGAGGAACAGTACGACCAGGAAGTTCAACGTCGTCAAGAGCTGGAGACTTCTCCCCTACTTGGACCTAACGGCGAGATGCCTTCGGCCGACGAGATTGGCGCTGAGTTCGAAAGGTTCCTCGCTTCTCAACCGCTGCGCCCAGTAGAGGATTCTTCCTCGCTTGACGACGAGGCGGAGACCCCGGCCAACTCGGATTCCTCGGTAACTACATCAGAGGACACTGACGCACACTCGGAAGAACCCGAGTCGGCCTCGGCGGATGATAGGTCTGCGGAGTTTTCTGCAGACGGCACTGCCGAACAGCCTGAGTCAGAACAGCCTCGGGAAGAGCAGGCGGAAAGCGAAGAATCCGGTGAACCGGAACAACCTCGCCGTCGGCGCGGCTGGAAGCCCTGGTTCCGCTTCTAATCCGGGGTTACCGCTAGGGTGGGAAGCGTGTCACTATCTGAAATGCTTCCCGACCTAGCTGAGGTTCCTGAGCCCCTTTTCGACGATGCAATTATGGACTCATTCATTGCCTGGACCAGGGATCAGGGCATCACGCTCTACCCGGCGCAGGAAGAGGCCGCTATCGGTTTGGCTGGTGGCGACCATGTCATCCTTGCCACTCCAACGGGGTCGGGCAAGTCGATGGTAGCTATCGCCGCCCATTTCTGCGCGCTTGCCCGTGGTCAGCGCAGCTTTTACACAGCGCCAATCAAGGCCTTGGTCAGCGAGAAGTTTTTTGCCCTCTGCGAGGTCTTTGGCGCTGAAAATGTCGGTATGATGACCGGCGATGCCACCGTCAACGGCGGCGCCCCCATCATCTGCGCAACTGCGGAAATTGTTGCCAATATCGCTCTGCGCGACGGGGCCGATGCCGATATTGACCAGGTGGTCATGGATGAATTCCACTTCTATGCGGATCCCGACCGCGGCTGGGCATGGCAGGTGCCACTGCTCGAGCTTTCCCGTTGCCAATTCTTGTTGATGTCCGCCACTCTCGGCGATACTCAAAAGTTTGAGACGGATCTGAAGGAACGCACGGGCCTCGACGTCAACCTCGTTACAGGTACGACGCGCCCGGTGCCGTTGGATTTCCACTATGTCTACACGCCAGTTCATGACACGCTGGCGGAGTTGCTGAAATCCGGAAAAGCCCCAATCTACATCGTCTTTTTCTCCCAGCGCCAAGCAGCTGAACAGGCCCAAGCACTGACCGGTCTGAAGCTGCTGACGAAGGAGGAAAAGGAGCGGATTCGCGAGGAGATTGGCGATTTCCGGTTTACCACGGCCTTTGGTCGAGTTCTTTCCAAGTTGGTGCGCCAGGGCATTGGCGTCCACCATGCGGGAATGCTGCCGAAGTACCGTCGTTTGGTTGAGCGTCTCTCTCAGACTGGTCTGCTGAAGGTCATCTGTGGCACGGATACCCTCGGCGTCGGCATCAACGTGCCTATTCGTACGGTGCTGATTACCGGTTTGGCCAAATTCGATGGCCGCCGTAGCCGTATTCTCAAGTCACGCGAGTTCCACCAGATTGCTGGACGAGCCGGCCGTGCTGGCTACGACACCGAGGGCACCGTAGTTGTCGAAGCACCTGAACACGAAATCGAAAACGCCAAGCTGCGTCGCCGTGCCGGCCAGGATGAGGCCAAACTGAAGAAGTTGCGGCTGAAGTCCGTTCCCAAGGGCGAAGTGACATGGTCGGAGAAGACCTTCGACAAAATCGTTTCTCAGCCACCAGAGCCGCTGACCAGTCGCTTTGCAGTTACCAACGGTATGTTGCTCAACGTCATTGCACGTGGTGGCGATACCTACGAACACATGCGTCATCTGCTGCGCACCAATCACGACACCCGCCACCAGCAAAACGAGGCTATTCTGACCGCAATTGAGCTCTACCGCGGTTTGGTCAACGCGGGAATCGTCGTCACGCATGGCGAGGGCGATGACTGCCGCCCCGAGCTGACAATGGAGCTGCAGCGTGACTTCGCGCTCAACCAACCACTGTCGCCTTTCGCCATCGCCGCGCTCGAACTGCTGGATAAGGACAGCCCGAACTACGCACTCGATGTCATCAGCGTGTTTGAGTCAATTCTGGAAGACCCTCGCCCGCTGCTCATCGCCCAGCAGAAAAAGGCACGCGGTGAAGAAATTGCCGCGCTCAAGGCCGAAGGCGTTGATTACACCGAACGTATGAACATCGTCGAAGACATCACATGGCCGATGCCGCTTGCCGACGAGCTGGAGGGCGCATTCGACACCTATGCCCAAGGTCACCCGTGGGTGCGTGAGTTTTCGCTGTCGCCCAAATCTGTGGTGCGCGAGATGGTGGAAAAGGCCATGACTTTTTCGGACGTGGTATCTGAGTACGGAATCGCCCGCTCCGAAGGTATTTTCTTGCGCTACCTCACCGATGCCTGGCGCACTTTGCGACACACTCTCCCACCGGAAGCTGCTAACGAGGAGCTCCGGGACATTGTGGAATGGCTCGGCGAGCTCGTTGTGCAGGTGGATAACTCCCTGGTAGATGAATGGGCGCAGATGGCCGATCCGGACAAGCCATTGGACGAAGAAACTCTCAAGGAAGCGGCTTTTGGCACCGACGAGTCTCGGCCTCTTACCGGCAATGAGCGTGCATTTACCCGTATGGTGCGCAATCTCATGTTCCGCCACGTGCAGCTCTTTGCCTTTGAAAAGGAGGAGGAGCTGGCCGGCCTGGACAACTACCTCGACGACGCACCAGATTGGCCTGCCGCGATGGATGACTACTTCGATGAATACGATGACCTAGGCATCGATGCAAAGGCACGCGGCGGCGATATGATTTCGATTGACCGCAAGGCTGGTGAGGGCCTATGGCATGTGATCCAGATACTCGATGATCCTGAGGGTGACCACGGTTGGCGCTTTGAAGCGAACGTTGATTTGGCTGCATCTGATGAATACGGCGAAGTCAGGTTGGCATCGCTGCGAATTATTCAGGGATAAACGCCAAACCGGGCTGGAACTGCCAGCCCGGTTTAGCTTACTTCGTACGCTACCGCAACATGCGCCAAGAGTGCTTTAGGCAATAGCGTCTATGTATGCCTGCCGTACCAGTTCGGCAATTCGATTGAACTCGCCGCCGCGTACCGATGATGCGCGGTGAACCAGCCCAATGGTGCGTCCCGGCCGTGCCGGACCTTCGAATCGCGCAACAGCCAGGCCGGGACGGTCCGCCTCAATCTTGACAGCCGATTCCGGCACAAGCGACTGCCCCAACCCACCGGCAACACACTGCACGACGGTCGATAGAGAAGCCGCCCGTGTTTCCAAGCTGGAGGTCTCGCCGTGAACAGCATCGACCTTGCGACAGATATCCAACACCTGGTCGCGCAGGCAATGACCGTCGTCAAGCAGGAGCAAGTCCATGTCCCTGATTGCCTCAAGCTTTACGTCTTCCTTACCTGCCAGCGGATGATCGTCTGGCACGACGATGTAGAACTCTTCGTCGTAGAGGTAAATCTCTTCAAAGGAAGGCACATCGGACGGCAGTGCCATGATGGCTGCATCAATAGTGCCAGAACGAAGTGATTCGATGAGACGCTCGGTCGGCTCCTCGACGATCCTAGGCTTTAGATCTGGCAGCTCGTCACGAACCAACTGGAGGAAGTTGGGCAGCACGTATGGAGCAACCGTAGGGATAACACCAATGGATAGTGGTCCGGACAAATCATCTGTACGGCCAGATGCGCGAGCAACGATCTCGTCAACGATTTCAGATGCTTGGCGTGCATAAGGAATCAGACCGCGACCGAGTGGCGTCACCAGCACTCGGCGAGTCGAACGCTCTACAAGCTGCGCCCCCAGTCCCTGCTCAAGGGTGGAAAGCGCTTGTGACAGGCTGGGCTGTGAAATGCCGAGGCGGGCAGCGGCTTGACCGAAGTGACCGGTATCGGCAATCGCGACAAAGGCACGTAACTGAGGCAAAGTGGGCCGATAATCTCTATTACGCATACCTATAAGCCTACACGAGCTTATTAACTTTTTCCTCTTGACGGTTTGGGAATCCATAGGCATAATGGCGTGTGACCCCAGAAGGAATACATTCAGGAGGATTCCATGGCAATTTTGACTGTTGGCGACAAGTTCCCCGAGTTTTCTCTAACCGCTCTCAAGGGCGGCAACCTGCGTGATGCAAACGCTTCTTCTCCGGATGACTACTTCGAGCAGGTAACCAATGAGTCCTACGAGGGTAAGTGGAAAGTCGTCTTCTTCTACCCGAAGGACTTCACCTTTGTCTGCCCGACTGAGATTGCTGCATTCGGCAAGCTGAACGAGGAATTCGAAGACCGCGACACCGTTATTCTCGGCGGCTCTGGCGACAACGAGTTCTCCCACTTCAACTGGCGTGCAACCCACGAGGAACTGCTGGACATCCCGTTCCCGATGTTCTCCGACATCCGCCACGACCTGATGCGTGCACTCGGCGTCGAGAACGCTGACGGTGTTGCAGACCGCGCAACCTTCATCATTGACCCGGACGGCATCATTCAGTTCGTCTCCGTTACCCCGGACGCTGTCGGTCGTAACGTTGACGAAGTTCTGCGTGTTCTCGACGCTCTTCAGTCTGAAGAGGTCTGCGCATGTAACTGGCAGAAGAATGACCCGACCAAGAACATCGACAAGATGGATGTTCTGAAGCAGGAGCTGAAGTAACTCATATGAGCATCGATAACCTTCGTTCCGGCCTACCGGAGTACGCCAAGGACATGAAGCTGAACCTTGGCACTCTCACCCGTTCTACGGAACTCTCCGAGCAGCAGCTGTGGGGTACCCTGCTTGCATCTGCTGCTGCCACCCGCAACGAGACCGTTTTCTCCGAGATTGCTGAGGAAGCCAAGGAGCACCTGTCTGACGAGGCTTTCGAGTCTGCGCTTGGTGCGGCCACCGTTATGGGCATGAACAACGTCGCTTACCGCACTCGCCACATGCTCGGTGATGACTACGCGCAGGTCAAGTTCGGTCTGCGCATGAACATCATCTCCAATCCGGGTGCCGAGAAGGAAGACTTCGAGCTGTGGTCTCTGGCAGTTTCTGCCATCAACGGCTGTGAAGCATGCGTGACCTCCCACGCAAAGGTCGTCCGCGATGCTGGTCTGACCAAGGAGCAGGTCTGGGAAGCTGTGAAGATTGCAGGCACCGTCTCTGGTATTGCACAGGCTGTCTTCGCTGAGGCTACCCGCTAAATATTAGGAGGATACGTTCGGCTTTGATAGTCGAACGCTCCCCCGCAGGATTTCCTGCTGATCAAATAACGCCCAAGGAACCAGTTTGTACCGGTTCCTTGGGCGCTTTTTCTTATTCGTTTCGGCTACTGTTCATTTCGGCTAGTGCTGCGGAGGGTAATAACCCGGATTTTCCTGCGCGTCATTAATAACTCGCCGGCCACCGATGAGCTGGCGGTAGATGTGCACCTGAACCAGCATAGCCAGCGGCATTGTGTACAGGATGCCAATATAGAAGAGCATCGCACCTGCGGAAGAAACAATCGACGTCAGAATGAATGCAACAAGCATCGTCCAATATTGGGGCTTTACCAGGCGCCAAGCGACAACCGGCGCCTCAAGCGCAGTTGCTCGACCATCGAAAACAAGTAGTGGCATAGTCGCTGTAATTGGCATGATGAAAATCGACGTCAACAACAAAACCAAGTAGCCCAGTGGAATCATCGCCGCGGCAGCTTCACTGCCATTGGCGGACAGGGATGCTCCAGCGATGAAGAGCACCATCCCCGGCAGCATGGCGAGCAGTCCCACCAGGAACGTGACAATGTAGACACCGATAAGAGACCCCCACCTGTTTACACGGAAGAAAGTACCGTAGTTCGGCACTCGCCCATCGACAGCGTCGAATGCACCGCGCAACATAAATGCCTGCATCGCGAACATGCCCACGGCAAATAGGAGTGCCATCGCGCCGACAGTCGCGAACATTGACCCTAGATCCTCAAACGGAACATCGCCTGGATAGTTCGGCTCAAATTCCGGATCGAAGTCACCAGAGGCAAAGAGAATTGCCGCTGCGCCAACAATCAGGGCGACTAGTACGGCGAAGAACGTCAGCATGACGCCAAGCCAAGAAGCAAAATTGCTATTTAGACTACGAAACGCCGCGGAAAAGGCACTTCCAATGTCGACCTTCGTCGGCCCTTGTGCCACAGGCTTCACCGGTGGCTCATTGCCACCTGGCATGTTGACTCCGGGAGCAAGTGCACCGGCTGCAGGATTCCCCCCTGCCGGTTGCTGCCAGTAGCTTGATCCCGCACCATAGGGCTGGCCACCATAGTTCTCGCTTGGCTCACCAGTTCCGTAGGACGGAATATCGCCATAGGCCTGTTCCCTACCGTAAGCCTGATTCCACTGTGGCGAATCCTCTGGTCCACGCGAGCCATGTTGTGCGTCCGAATCGAACCCGTAAGGGTTGTAGTCCTGCGAACCATTGTTGGGAAAACCGTGGCTCTGGGAGTCATAGTTACTGGACTCATTGTCCCGGCTGCCGTCACCGTAAGGATCGTTGTTGCTGTATGGATTGTTTGGGGTATTCATGAAGCAGACTGCTCCTGCCAAATTGACGGATACATACAAATAATGCGCACAACGGACTATACGTGAGACAAGCCCTTGATGAGATTTTAATGGGCCAAAGTATAAGTCACATTGTGCGCATTAATGTATTTAATTGGACGTTCTTACACGAGCTCCACCGAAGCGACTCCCTCGAATTCGTTCAATGAATCACCGACGCCCAACGCGCTACCACGCACGATGATGTCATACTTGCCCGGCGCGACTCCTCCGGTCTCCCAAGTGACCTTGGCGGTGGTATAAATACCGTCCTTGGCAAATTCAATGACAGTTGCCTGGTCCCAGTCGTCGGAAACAATCTCACCGCGGTCATTCTTGATAAGTAGGTAGCCGTCTTCCAGTCGCAAGTCGTTATTCGGATTTGCCGCGACGAATTGGGCAACGGCTTTCTGCCCTACCGTGACGCTTGCCGCGGATTCAAGCACATCACCAAAATTCTTGCCCATTGGAGCGGAATCGATAACCTTTCCTCCTGCTGGCGACGGCGGGATGATGCCAGTGAGATCGCCTGCCGCACGGCCTGGCTCGACCGCAATGCCGTCGGCAAGCGCGTGAGCGAGATTGTGATAAATGGAAATCATCGCACTGAGCGTGTACTTGCCGAAAGCCGTTGCGCCGCCCTCGTAGTCCTGCTGATCGTATTCCTCTGGGGTAGCGACGTAGTGGCCATAGCTGTTGGTGTAGCCCTGGCAGATGACAGTATCGATTGGAACACCGAGGACTTCAGCGACGTGCTGACGCATGCGGTAGCCCGACATTGTGGTGGGTTCAAGGCCATTGGTGATCAAGGTGAAGCCACCGATGCGGGTGATGGAGAACATGTGGGTCTGCTGGAGAAGACCATCGATGTAGCCGACTGGCAGCAGGCACTCTTTGTTGCCCTGAATCTCCCCGATGTTTTTCGGGAGTACGACGTTATTGAGCTGGTGCACCCACGGCGTACCGCCGCGCTCGCCTTCGTTGAACCCGAGGGCTGGTTCTCCACCGCCATCCTCCTGGCTACTGGCTGCGAAGGCCGCACCGAGGATTGCAGGTCCAGTGCGGTGCGGCTGGCCGTCGGGCGTGAACTGGCCGTCGATGTCGACATCGCCCAGGTTGACCCACTTGTGGACAGTGGAGATACCGCCTCCTGGCAGTGCAATGGCCTGTCCCTGGGTAGCGTCAATCTGACGCTGACCGAGAATGCGGGCAGACTCTGCTTCGTCTCCGTTGCCTGGGCCCGAATTTGGCACGAGCCCCATGTTCGGGCTGATGTCACCCGGGCACGACATGGTAAATGCGGCGACAAAGGGGGCATCGGCCGGCTCACGGTGGGTAACCCCGCGGTCGACCTCAACCTTCCATGCTGCGTAGCCCTTGTTGTCGCCGTCGATGATGGTGTGCTCGGGACCGAAGGTCGTCGGATGAATTCCATACCAGTTAATGAATCCGACTTCGCGGCCACCGCGACTCACGTGCAGTGTATGGCTTTCCGGGTTGACTCCGTCGGGGAAGCGACGCAGCTCTTCTTCAGGGTTACGCTTAAATGCCTGCAGGGAGCGGTTGACACCCGCATCCTTGGCAATCCCCTTGGTCAGGTGGATAGTCGACGGCTGGTAATCAGCGTGTGCACGTTCAATAGCCTTGACCACACCGACGACTACAGCTTCGAAAGTGACGGGACGGAATCCGAGGGTAGTCAGGTCAACCATGAGATGGCCCGACGTACCTCCCGGCGCAACATGCGTGTGAGATGCGCAGATAAGCACGTTGCCCTCATGGTAGAGGTCTCCGAAAAGAGCTCGGAGACGCCGCAGAACTTCCATCTGGATGGACTGGAACATGAGCCCCATGTCTGCGGTGACGTGGACGACACGGTTGTCGTTGTCATCGCCGAAGATGAATGCACGCGCCATCTGGCGAAGACGCAGACCCGAGGTGGTCTGATCCATGACCGCATACCCGTTCATGCCAGCGCCGAGTGGCTCGCCTGTCATATCGGCCATTCCTCGACCAACATTCAAATTGGTGGTCGAATTCCCCGCGGCGGCAGAAGCCCCGTTTGCAGGAGCAGCGTTTGCCTTAGGTGCACCACTTACGGCAGGCATCATACTCGCAGCTGACACGGCAGTTGCTCCGACGAGGAAGCCTCGCCTGCCCACTTGGTACGGGGCGCGTGCGGTTGGTTCTGCCGAATTCGACGATGATGCCATCTGGGGATCGAGCATGTCACATCCTCTTCATATTTCTTTTTGAATATCAATATGCTGGACTTTAATCAGACAATCCCCTACACGTGGCCTAATTAACCAAAGTTTCCAAAATCCCCCCCCGCGACAGCAGTAACCGATACGACATTCACAAGCCGGTATCACTACCATGGGCACAGTAGAATTTCGCAATATTTAGCGCGCTCCCCGCAGACACAACTTCAGAAAGGGCACCATGGGTCAGGCTGTCGGTTTTAACCGCGAGAAGTACATCGAAATGCAATCCGCTCATATTAAGAAGCGGCGCGCAGACATCGCAGGTGAAAGCGGCAAGCTCTACCTCGAAATGGGCGGCAAGCTATTTGATGATATGCATGCCTCGCGAGTTCTCCCCGGCTTCACACCTGACAATAAAATCGCTATGCTCAATCGTCTCAAGGACGATCTGGAAATCATGGTGTGCATCAATGCCAAGGATTTGGAGCGTCACAAGGTCCGCGCTGACCTCGACATCACTTACGAAGACGATGTGCTCCGCCTCGTCGATGTCTTTCGTGAACGCGGGT
The DNA here is from genome assembly GCF_001838325.1 of Corynebacterium sp. HMSC074C05. Taxonomy (NCBI): domain Bacteria; kingdom Bacillati; phylum Actinomycetota; class Actinomycetes; order Mycobacteriales; family Corynebacteriaceae; genus Corynebacterium; species Corynebacterium sp. HMSC074C05. The sequence continues at coordinate 294,542 of NZ_KV836292.1, read as the reverse complement.
TTGTTGTCGGCAGCGTCGTCGTCACACAGCTTTCCGACGACAACACCCTGGCAAAGAACTTCATTGAGCGCCTGCAGCGACTCGGATTGAGCGTAATCCGCCATCGCAATATCGAGGGCTACCCAACAAACACCGAGAAAATTGTCAGTGAAGCCGGCTTCGGACTGAATGAATGGGCGCAAACGACGCGGGACTTGGTCGTTGTCACAGCGCCGGGCCCGGGCTCCGGAAAGCTGGCGACCTGTCTATCGCAGATTTACCACGACCACAAACACGGGATTCGTTCCGGCTACGCAAAGTTTGAGACCTTCCCTATCTGGAACCTTGCGCTCGAACACCCGGTAAATCTGGCCTACGAGGCGGCAACGGCTGATCTCGATGACATCAATCTCATCGACCCTTTTCATTTGGCCGCCTATGACACCAAGGTCACCAGCTATAATCGCGATGTCGAGGTCTTCCCACTGCTGCGCACCCTGTTGGAGAAGCTCGCGGGCGAGTCGCCGTACAAGTCACCGACCGACATGGGCGTCAATATGGCCGGTTACTGTATCGACGATGACGAAGTGTGCCGAGAGGCATCCAACCAAGAAATCGTTCGCCGTTACTATAAGGCTCTTGTCGACGAACACAAGAACAGCGCAGACGACGAAGTTTCGCAGCGCATTGCCATGATTATGAGCAAGGCCAACGTGTCGACAGCTGCCCGCCGAGTCGTCGCACCAGCACTTGAAGTTGAGAAATCTACCGGGGCGCCGGGCAGTGCAATCGAATTGCACGATGGCACAATCATCACGGGCAAGACCTCTGAGCTGCTCGGATGCTCAGCAGCAATGCTGCTCAACGCTCTCAAGAAGCTCGCCAATATCGACCCGGACTTACACTTGCTCTCCCCTGCTGCTATCGAGCCAATTCAAACGCTTAAGACGCATCACCTGGGCAGCCGCAACCCCCGCTTGCATACCGACGAGGTTCTTATCGCCCTTTCCGTGTCGGCGGCCACCAGCGACGACGCCCGCGCAGCCCTCGCCGAGCTGAAGAACCTTCGAAACTGCGATGTCCACACCACCACCATTCTGGGCAGCGTGGACGAAACAATTTTCCGCAACCTCGGTGTCCTAGTTACTTCCGAGCCCAAGTACCAGAAGAAGGCACTCTATCAGAAGCACTAAACCAGACCACCAGCTCACGTCGAAAATAGGATAACTGGGAGAGCAGACTAGAATAGTCCCCGTGAGCATCAGCAAGATTCTTCTGTACTACCAGTTCGCCCCGCTGTCCGATCCGCGTGCCATCATGCTGTGGCAGCGCGATCTTTGCGAATCGTTAGGGCTTAAAGGTCGCATTCTGGTGTCCGAGCACGGCATCAACGGCACCGTCGGAGGTGATCTCGATGCCTGTAAGAAGTACATCAAGAAAACCAAGCAGTACCCCGCTTTTCACTCCATGCAGTTCAAGTGGAGCGAAGGCGGCGCTGATGACTTTCCGAAACTCTCCGTCAAGGTTCGCGACGAAATCGTCGCTTTCGGTGCTCCGGGCGAGCTTAAAGTCGATGCCGAAGGTGTCATTGGCGGCGGCACACATTTGAAGCCTGAAGAGGTCAATAAACTGGTCGAGGAGCGCGGCGACGATGTCATCTTCTTCGACGGTCGCAACGCGATGGAAGCTGAGATCGGCAAATTCAAAAACGCCGTCGTCCCCGACGTAAAGACCACGCACGACTTCATCGACGAACTGGAATCCGGCAAGTACGACTGGATGAAGAACAAGCCGATTATTTCCTACTGCACCGGCGGCATCCGCTGCGAAATCCTCTCCGCGCTTATGAAGAACCGCGGGTTCGAAGAGGTCTACCAAATCGACGGCGGTATTGTCCGCTACGGCGAAAAGTTTGGCAATAAGGGGCTGTGGGAAGGCTCTCTCTATGTCTTCGACAAGCGCATGCACATGGAGTTCGGCGACGGCATCGAAGACGAGGACTACGTACAGCTCGGACACTGCGTCCACTGCGGCAAGCCCACAAACACCTTCCAGAACTGCATCAACGAAGACACGTGCCGCCGTCAGGTGCTTATCTGCGACGACTGTTGGGAGGATACCGAGACACAGCACTGTGGGCGCGAGGACTGCAAGGAAGTTGCCGAAGAGCTAGCAGCCGCAAAGTAGGACGCTTTCCTGCTGCCATCGGACCATCTTGAGCGTCTCCAATCAGCACAGATGTGGGTTGTCTACCAAGACACGGCTAATCTAGTAGGCAACCATGACTACTCCTAGCCGTTCTGATAAACCAGCTCCACGTGTCCAGTCGGGAAACCGCAATTCTGGAAACCGCACTTCCGCCAGACCGCAGCGCTCTCGCAAGCCTGCTAAGGACACGCGTAAAAAGGAGCTCTACCAGCTCGCTGATCAATTACCGATCCGGGAGGCTCAGTCCTTCCGTCGTCGGCTGAAGCGAGCATCCGCGCCGAAGGCGCTGTCTGCCATCTCTGCAGACCTCGACTTTGCGCTGGAGCGGTTAGAAGATCGTCGTAAAGCGATTCCTCGCATCACCTACCCGGCGCAGTTGCCGGTGTCCGCGCGCCGCGACGATATTGCAGAGGCGATTGAGAACAATCAGGTCGTCATTATTGCTGGTGAGACTGGTTCTGGTAAGACTACGCAGATTCCGAAGATATGCCTCGAACTGGGACGGGGCGTACGCGGCAAGATTGGCCATACGCAGCCCCGTCGTATTGCGGCGCGTTCGGTGGCGGAGCGAATTGCTCATGAGCTGGGCGAAAAGATTGGTCAGCACGTCGGCTATGCGGTGCGTTTCGATGACCGTGTCGGCAAGGATACCTGCATCAAACTGATGACCGACGGTATTCTGCTGGCCGAAATTGGCCGCGACCGCCTGCTACGTGAGTACGACACCATCATCATCGACGAGGCGCACGAACGCAGCCTCAACATCGACTTCCTGCTGGGATATTTAAAGCATATTCTGCCGCAGCGCCCAGATCTGAAGATCATTATCACTTCGGCGACGATTGATCCGGAACGGTTCGCCCGTCATTTCGCGCCTGACGACGAGCACCCTGCGCCCATCATCGAGGTGTCAGGGCGCACCTACCCGGTAGAAATCCGCTATCGCCCTCTGGTGCGGACTGTTGTTGCGAAAAATGGGCAAGAAAAGGAAGTCGCCATTGAGCAGATCGATGGTGTTATCGCTGCGTGCGAGGAGCTCATGCGGCTTGGCGATGGCGATATCCTGGTGTTCTTTTCGGGTGAGCGCGAGATCCGAGAAGCAGCCGAGGCCATCGAGGGCAAGCACTGGAAGGGGGTAGAAGCCGTTCCACTATTCGGACGGCTATCTAATGCAGAGCAGCATCGGATCTTCACCCCGCATTCCGGGCGTCGCATTGTGCTGGCGACCAACATTGCGGAAACGTCGCTGACAGTACCGGGTATCGAGTACGTCGTCGATACTGGTACCGCACGCATTTCCCGCTACTCCACCCGCACGAAGGTCCAACGTCTACCAGTCGAGGACATCAGCCAGGCATCCGCGAATCAGCGCTCTGGACGCTGTGGTCGTGTAGCTGATGGCGTGGCGATTCGTCTCTACAGCGAGGAGGATTTTCTCTCGCGTCCCGAGTTTACGGATCCGGAGATTCTGCGCACCAATCTCGCTTCGGTTGTACTGCAGATGATTTCGCTGCGGCTTGGCGCGATTGAGGACTTTCCCTTTGTCCAGCCACCAGAGCACAAGGCAATCCGCGATGGCATTAACCTGCTCACAGAGCTTCAGGCTATTACCACGGCGTCGGGGTCTGGGAGAGGCCGTGAATCTGGCTCCGGCTCCAGTGCCGACGCCCCCGAACTGACGGACATCGGCCGACAGATTGCCCGTATACCTGTCGACCCGCGCCTTGCCCGCATGCTGGTCGAAGGGTACGAAAACACCACTCTTGGGGCTGTGACCGTCATTGTCGCCGCGTTGTCTTTGCAGGATGTCCGCGAACGTCCGCTGGAGTGCCAAGCTCAGGCAGATCAGCTACATGCCCGTTTTAAGGACACCACCAGCGACTTCAACTCCCTGCTGAAGCTTTGGCAATACCTGGAGGAAAAGCGCCGCGAGCTTAGCGGTAACCAGTTCCGCAAGATGTGCAAGCGCGAGTACCTCCACTATTTGCGCGTTCGGGAGTGGCAGGACTTGGTGCGTCAACTCCACCAGGCAACGGCTGAGCTGGGCTGGAGTCTTTCGGCCCGCAGCTCAACCAGTGGTGTCGACGATCCCGACGAGGTGGCAAAGTCGCTGTTACCGGGTCTGTTATCGATGATTGGTACGCGCGAGGGCGAGGGCAAGGAATTTACTGGCACCCGAAACACGAAGTTCCTCATTCACCCCTCGTCCGCGTTGGCAAAGAAGCCGCCTCGCTGGGTGATGGCTGCGGAAATCGTCGAGACCTCGCGCACTTTTGCGCGCAACGTAGGCACGATTCAGCCACAGTGGGTAGAGAAGGTAGCCCCTCATCTGCTCAAGCACCAGTACTCAGAGCCTCACTGGTCGACTAAACGCGGTGCAGCGATGGCTTACCAGAAGTCGACGCTCTACGGCGTGCCTGTGGTGGTTGATCGCCTGGTGCCATATCACCGAGTCGATGCCGATGCCGCCCGCTCGATCTTCATTCGCTCTGCGCTTGTCGACGGCGAGTGGAACACACATCACGAGTTCTTCAAGAACAACCAAGACAAACTGGCCGAGGCCGAGAAGATCGAGGAAAAGCAGCGTTCGCGCGGCATTGTCGTCGATGACGACGTGCTCTACGCGTTCTACGACTCCAAGCTGCCCGCCTCTATCACCACGGCCGCCAATTTTGACCGCTGGTGGAAGAAAACTAAGCCCAAACAGCCGAATCTACTGGACTTTGATCCCAATAAGCTTCTCAACCCCGAAGCCGGCGACATCGATGACAATGCCTTCCCCGAAATGTGGCAGCAGGGCTCGGTCGATTTCTCACTGTCCTATAAATTCGAACCGGGCGCCCCTGATGACGGTGTGACTCTCCGTGTCCCCGTGCCTCTTCTTGCGGGTTTGCGTGAAGATGGCTTCGACTGGCAGGTGCCAGGTCTTCGCGCTGAGCTCGCAGAAGCCTACATTCGCACTCTGCCGAAGGCTCTGCGTAAGTCAGTTGTCCCCGCGCCGGATTTCGCACGCCGCGCGCTGGAGACAATGACGCCGTATTCAGGGCGCTTCGTTGATGTTTTCGCCGATGCTTTACGACGGCTCGGAGGCTCCGGCATCAATGGAGCCGATTTTGACCCGTCCAAGCTGCCAGCGCACCTGCGCTTTAACTACGCAGTGGTAGACCGCCATGGAAAGATCGTCGATCAGAGCCGGGATCTTGCTGGGCTTCGAGACAAGCATGCCACGACCGTCTCAACGGCTGTGTCGAAACGTTCGAAGTCTGCAGCTCGCGAAGCTGTGAAAAAGTGGACTTCAGACAACTTGGGCGCCGTCTCAGAAACGGTCAAAAGTACTGTCGACGGTCAGTCCGTCACCATGTATCCGACGCTGGTGACCACTAAGGATGGCGTGGCCATCGAGGTCAAACCAACTAAGGCGCAGGCAGAGGCGACGTTGGCGACCACAAATCTGACAATGCTACTGCGGGAGTGCCCAGTAAATGGTGCACAAATGACTAAGGGGCTTCCACTCCAACAACGTGTTGGCGTGGACGCATGGCCACATGGGGGCGCCGATGGACTTGTCGAGGACTGCCGTGTCGCCGTGATCCGCGACCGTATGATGGCTGCCGGTGGCCCCGTCCGCGATCCGAAGGAATTCGACAAGCTACTCGAACACGTTCGTTCTGGTGTTGCCTCAGAGGTACGTCAATTGGTCGTCGGCGTTGCCCAGGCAATGCCCCGTTATGTCTCGGTGGTGAATCAGCTAAACAAGTGGGAAGGCGATGCCATCGACGATATGCGTCGCCAGCTGGCGTTCATGTTCCCTAAGGGCGCTGTGGCAAGGCACGGTTGGCAGCACCTACGCCATTTGCCGCGTTATCTCCAAGCAATGGAGATTCGATTTGAGGAAATGAACCGTGACCCGGACCGTGATGCTGAACGTGAGGATGAGGTGACTGAGGCCCGCGAATACTTGGCGGCAAAGCTTAAGCAGCTACCTAAGGCACGTTCGAATTCCGCGGAAGTACGGGATATTCAGTGGCTCATCCAAGAGCTGCGCGTCAGCCTTTTCGCACAACGCTTGGGTACCGCCCAGAGCGTATCCCTGACCCGAGTAAAGAAACGTGTGGATAAACTGCGTTAGTTCTTTCTAACCTCGTAGCCATTTGACTGCGGTCCTTTCCCCTTACGCATGCTGGAAATTTCCTGCGCGAAATCGTCCGCGGAGGAAAAGGACTTGTACACTGAAGCGAAGCGGAGATAGCCGACTTCGTCCAGTTCTTTGAGCGGCTCAAGGATGGCAAGGCCGATATCGTTTGAGTCCACCCGAGGCGTGCCTTTCTCGCGGAGGCTCTCCTCCACTTTTTGTGCAAGCTTCTTCAGCTGAGACTCTGATACTTCACGCCCCTGGCACGCACGTCGAACACCCTGGATAACCTTTTCACGGTTGAACTCCTCAGGGATTCCATCCCGTTTAACGACCATCAGCTGCGAGCGTTCAATCGTAGAAAAACGTTTACCGCAATTCAGGCATTCTCTCCGGCGGCGAATCCCCATACCGTTATCTATTAACCGTGAGTCCAAGACTCGTGTCTGATCATGGTGACAAAACTGGCAATACACAGCCTCCAGTCTACGTCCAACCCCAACGCCGAAAACCGGAATGATTATTGCGCGGAGTAGGAAGCGTACGTAGACGTAAAGGTGCTTTCGACTGCCTCACTTTCCCCTTGTTCAAAGACCATGCTGCCGAAAACTCCGAAGAAAGCACCAAGACCTAGAGCCCATACCGCCATCAAACGAGTCAGGTTAGTGCCTGAGGATACATCACTACGATTGGACTGCTGCGCCCTGCTAACGGATAGAGACGGGCGCCCGTAGTTGACCGAGACATGACTAGGCCGCGACCTGTCCCTCCGCATTCGCGCCGATGAAGCCCCATCGCGATTGCGCTGTGCAATACGTGCACGCTGACCGGGCCGAACGATGTGCTGTGTGCAAGACGCACTACGTTCACCCCACACCAACGGGGCTTTCCGTGTCGTCCGAGCAGAGGGCTCGGAAACTTGAGAAAAGTCAATATCAGATGCGCTGCTAACACCTAGTGCGGTAGAAACCGTAGACATCATGTTTTCTCCCTTTCCAACGTTGACTCTCCCACCGTTGCCGGCCTGGAGAGAATAAGAGTTGTACGACCGTTTCCCGACGCTGTGGAGACTATGTCCAAGGGCGGATGCGGAGAATCCGTCTAGACCTTTTCATCAAACGACTGTTCGAGTAACTTGTCATGTTCGATTTATAACACCATGTTCGAACGTTGTCTACTGCTATCCGGTTTTATTTTCGATTCTCGGAACCGCCACCGCCTCCGAACACGGATAATGTAGACCTTTTCCAAAGAGTTCAAGGACGCACAGTGTTCGATGCTCGACGATTCGAACAGTTTTGAGTTATGATTCATTCGAAAGAGTTTGAGAAGGGATGTTCCATGGCTCAAAAGAAGAAAGCGAACCCTAAAACACTCACCGATCGGCAGCGTCGCATTCTTGATGTCATTTCGGATGCCGTCGTACTTCGCGGATACCCACCGAGCATTCGAGAAATTGGAGATGCCGTGGGCTTGAATTCCACCTCGTCGGTGGCATACCAACTCAAGGAGTTGGAAAAGAAGGGCTTTCTCCGCCGCGACCCACACAAACCCCGTGCGGTAAACGTAAGGGATTCGAAGTCCTCAGCTGGCACTTTCACTCCGGTAAAGCCTGGGCCAAAGGCCACTGGCAGCACCCAAACTCCCGAGATGCCAGAGGACATGCCAGAGCCAATCTTCGTTCCTATCGTCGGACAGATTGCGGCTGGCAACCCCATTTTGGCGGAACAGCATGTGGAAAGTCATATGGCACTTCCGATGGAGATTACGGGCTCTGGTCAGCTATACCTACTCAAGGTCGTGGGTGATTCCATGGTTGACGCAGGCATTCTCGACGGAGACTGGGTGGTCGTCCGTTCCCAAGACGTGGTCGAACAGGGCGACTTTGTTGCAGCTCTGTTTGAAGATGAAGCAACAGTCAAGGAATGGCACGAAGACGCTGCCGGCAAGTGGCTCATGCCCCATAATCGCGCATTTGACCCGCTCCCCGCAGAGCACGCCAAGATCCTCGGCAAGATTGTCAGCGTCCTACGCAGTCTCTAATTTCCCACATTTTCGTTGCCCGAAACAGACATAAACGGGCATACTGGAAACAGGTAGTAAAGCTGAGAATTCTTAACAGCTAAGGAGCGGGGAATGTACGCAGAGGAACGCCGCCGGAAGATTGCGTCTTTGACAGCAGTCGAAGGGCGCGTGACGGTCGCTGATCTTGCGGAGGCTTTCGATGTCACAGCAGAGACGATTCGCCGTGACCTAGCTCAGTTGGATGCAGAGGGCGCAGTTCACCGTGTACACGGTGGCGCTGTGGCTACTCGTTCTTTTCAGACTGTTGAGTTTTCAGTTGCCGCTCGAAAGAACGCGCAGAAAGACGCGAAGCTCTCTATTGCCCGCTGTGCTGCCGATTTTCTACCTGACTCTGGTGGTGGAATTTTTCTCGATGCCGGAACTACCACCGAGGCTCTCGCAGAGCTGATGGTCCACTCCCCTGATAACCGCCGTTGGTCGGTTGTCACAAACTCTCTTCCCAACGCCATCACACTCGCAGGATCGAACCGCATTGAGCTTCAACTCCTTGGCGGCCAAGTTCGCGTCATTACTCAGGCGGTTGCTGGCGATACAGCACTCCGTACTCTTGCGGTTATGCGTGCCGATGTCGCTTTCATTGGTTCTAATGCCTTGACAATTGACCACGGTCTTTCTACTGCTGATCCGCAGGAAGCAGCGGTAAAGCGCGCGATGATTACGAATGCGCGCAAGGTCATCGTTATGGCGGACTCGACGAAACTCGGCCGTGACTTCCTTGTCAGTTTTGCGGCATTGGAAGATATCGACGTCGTGATTACAGATTCCTCTGCTCCGGAGCAATTCGTGAACGATCTCAGGGAGCAAGGTGTCGAGGTCGTGGTTGCTTCATGATCCTGACCTTGACTGTAAATCCGTCGATCGATCGACTTGCTCGCCTCGATACGGAGCTCAAGCGAGGTGGAGTGTTCCGCCTACCGATGGCTGAGGACATGGCTGGCGGCAAGGGAATTAATGTGTCCAAGGCGTTGCACTACGCGGGAGAAAAGACGCTCGCGCTCTACCCTGCATCAGACTCCGGAAAATTCACACGCCTGTTGGAAGTCTCTGGCATACCCCATGAAGCCATCAACACGACTAACGAAGCCCGCGTTAATCTCACACTCGCAGAGCCAGATGGGACGACCACCAAGCTCAATTCCCCTGGCATGACATTGACGAAAGCGCACCGTAGGCGTGTCCTGGAGAAGCTTATCCACCATGCTAAACGCGCCACATGGGTAGTTTTCGCAGGTTCACTGCCCCCTGGTGTCCCCCGGGATTTTTACGTTCAATGCACCGAAGCGGTGTATTCGGTCAACCCGAATATTCGTGTTGCTATGGACACTAGCGACGGCCCACTGACTGAGGTCGTTCGCGCATTTCCGAAGGTGCGGCCTTTTTTGATGAAGCCAAACGCCTACGAACTTGGCCAAATTATTGATCAGGACGGCGAAGAACTTGAGGCCGCTGCAGCCGAAGGAAACTACCTTCCCGTAGCGCAGGCTGCTCGTGCACTGAACGAACTTGGTGTTTCCGAAGTCCTTGCCACTCTCGGCGAGGCTGGGGCGGTACTTTCAGTGGAGTCAGGCGGTTGTTTCGCTGCTACCTCCCCCTCGATAGTCGCTCAGTCCACGGTCGGTGCTGGAGACTGTGCTTTGGCCGGCTACGTTATGTCCCGCGAACGCGGTGATAGCTACCAAGATGCACTAACCACCGCCGTGGCTTATGGGGCGGCGGCAACCAGTCTTCCCGGTACGACCATCCCCTATCCAGAACAGGTTCACCCCGAGGCTGGCCGGTTATGGCAGCTCGACGCTTAGCTTTTCGATGCCTAGATAAGGAACATTAGAAAACCATGTCTTCTTCGGCAGATTTTTCCGCTATTGCATCAGACCTGGCCGATGAGTCGACAGTGTTCCTTGACCTAGATGTCGGTCCACAAAAGGAGATGATCCTTAACTACCTCATCGCTAAAGCTGTAGAGACCGGCCGCGCCACCGACAGCAACGGCATCGTCGCAGCAGCCCTGAAACGCGAAGAGAAGGCTCCGACAGGTCTACCGGGCGGAATAGCCATCCCCCACTGCCGCCATGAGGACTGGTCGATGCCGACCCTGATGTTTGCCCGCTTAACCAGCGCTACGGAATTCACCACACCAGATGGGCCGGCGGACCTGCTTTTTTTCATTGGTGTCCCAGCCAGTAACAGCGATGTCCACGTCGATATTCTGGCTGCACTCGCAAAAGCACTTCGCGATAAGGGCTTTCGAGCAGCTCTTCGCGGTGCTGAAAGCGATGAAGAGGCCGCCCGGATTATTAGCGAGCACATCACCAAGGCGCCTCGTCGGAAAGCGAAAAAACCTCCGGCGAAGACCAATATTGTCGCCATTACGGCCTGTCCCACGGGCATCGCTCACACTTATTTGGCAGCCGAAGCGCTTACTGGCGCGGCAGAAAGCATGGCTGATGTCACGCTAGCTGTAGAGACTCAGGGCTCGGCAGGAACCCAGGAAGCCCCCGCAGAAGCAATTGACCGGGCTGACGTGCTAGTAATCGCAGCCGATATTGGAGTTACGGGGCTTAAGCGCTTCAGCGATAAACCACAGGTCAAAGTACCAATTCGTCAGGCAGTCAATGAACCCACAGCGGTTATTGAACAAGCGAAGGCGGTAGCAGAACAATCACGCGTTCGCGCCTACGACCGAAAGGCGCCGCAACCTAAGGATGACCATGACAAAGAGGCCGCTTCGCAAACCGGTAATGCAGGTGCAGACCTTACATCTGAGAGGGTACGAGCAACGACGAAGGTGGGGGCGCGTAAATCGTCGTTAAGCGGCGATAAAGCCTTCGGACACTGGGTTCGTGACGCCATTATGACCGGTGTCAGCTATATGGTGCCGTTCGTGGCCGCTTCGGGGTTGTTGATTGCGCTGGGGTTCCTCGTCGGCGGTCATCAGGTTGGTCTAGTAGCTGACGCCGTGACTAGGGATTTGCGGCTGCCGGAGGTTATCGGACTCGATGCCCCGATTGCTGTGCCGACAGAAAATCTCGGCACCGTGCTAGTTGACCGTAGTGGGCTGTGGCTGTATCTCGGCTCGGTGCTTTTTGCAATCGGCAACCACGGCATGCAGGTCATTGTGGCTGTAATGAGTGCTTATATCGCCTTTGGCATGGCTGGCAGAGCCGGTATTGCACCAGGCTTCATTGGCGGTGCCATCGCGGTCACGGTTGGCGCCGGCTTCCTTGGGGGCCTAGTGATGGGCATTCTGGCGGGACTAGTTGTAGCCCTACTGTTGAGGATGAAAGTCCCGGACTGGCTGCGACCGCTGATGCCGGTTGTCGTGATTCCTATGCTCGGGGCTATGGCCGTTGGGCTCACCATGTACCTGCTGCTCGGGATGCCGCTGGCATGGCTGATGACGGCCCTGCAGCAGTGGCTGCAATCACTGGATACGACAGCGGCGTTCCTGTTCGGTGGTCTTCTCGGAGCAATGATGTGCGTGGATATGGGCGGAATGATCAACAAGGCTGCTTATCTTTTTGCCGTCGCAAACATCGCCTCGGAAGATCCAGCATCATGGAAGATTATGGCCGCTGTGATGGCGGCGGGCATGGTACCTCCGTTGGCGACATCGCTGGCAGTTGTACTCCGACCAAAGCTGTTCAGTTCAGCTGAGCGTCAAAACGGCAAAGCGGGCTGGGTGCTCGGTGCGGCCTTCATTTCAGAGGGAGTGATTCCCTTCGCCGCCGCAGATCCGCTGCGAGTGATTCCGTCGATCGTGATTGGCGGTGCCGTCACCGGTGGCACTTCAATGGCTTTAGGAGCCGCCACACGCGTTCCGCACGGAGGTATTTTCGTGCTGTTTGCAATCGACAATCCTGTCGCATGGCTTGCTGCAATCGTCTTGGGCAGCATAGTGGCAGCAATTCTCGTTGTGGCAGCTAAAAGCCTGTGTCCGCGGCAAGTCAGTACCGATAATCAAAACCTAGAAGCAGACATTTCAGCGGACGCCTAAATTCTTTCGCTAAACCCAGCTGCGTCCGCAGAAGCATTCCTGCAAACTTCACCAAACATGCCCCATCCCAACCTGCCAAGCGATTAAGCTCTGAACAGGTGTCGAGGAAATCGATAAGCAGAAAGGCAAGGTGCCGCCCCATGGCTACGCAACACGTCCACGTCGGCTCCAAGGTGGGTATTCACGCCCGCCCCGCGTCGGTAATCGCTGAGCGTGCCTCCCGATTTCAGGAAGAAATACTGATCGAACTCATTGATTCACCCGAACCCGACAACGAACCGGCTGATGCTTCCTCAACCCTGATGCTGATGGCACTCGGCGCAGGATATGGCGATGAAGTCACAATCACCAGTACAAACGCAGTTGCGGTGGAGCAGATTGCACAGCTGATCGCCCAAGATTTGAGCGATTAAAAGCAATATGCTTAACGACGGAACATCGTGGCAACGGTCACGGGGTTCCGTCGTAAAGCATTCGTACAAGATCCTGCCCTGGACGGGTGGCCTACGAGCGGTTCTCGCCGATGCGGTTATAGAGCCAGTTTAAAATTGGATAGCCGATAATAATGCCGACCGAACCCCAAGCAATGCCCTCCAGCGTCAGCGAACCGATGTCGAGGGTGAGGTTGCCGATACCCGCAATCAGCGCGGTGGCGGCAGCGGTGAGATTGACCGGGTTGTTGAAGTCGACCTTTTCGTCCATCCAGATGCGCACACCGAGCAGACCGATCAGGCCGTAGAGCACCATCGTTGCCCCACCGAGCACGCCGGTAGGAATGGTCAAGATGAGTGCGCCGAACTTTGGAATGAAAGCCAGTGCAATGGCCGTGAAAGCTGCCACCCAGTAAGCGGCAGTCGAATAGACACGGGTAGCAGCCATAACCCCGATATTCTCAGCGTAGGTAGTGGTACCAGAACCGCCAGCTGAACCGGCGATGGTGGTGGCTAGACCGTCTGCAATAAGAGCATCGCCAGCGATGTCATCGAGGTTTCGGCCGGTCATGGCAGCAACAGCTTTAACGTGACCGACATTCTCGGCGATGAGCACTACGATGACGGGCAGACCAATCAGCATCGCATTGAAGTGGAACTCCGGCGCGTGGAATGCGGGCAGACCAATCCAGGCGGCATTGCCGACGGTTTCTGTAGCCTCGGGCGAGAGATTTCCGGTGGCAGCGGCGAAGACCCAGCCGATTAGTACGCCGATGAGAACACCCAGACGGCTGACCATACCGCGGCCAGCGACGGTTGCGAAGACAATGGATACCATCGTGACAAATGCGACCAACGGCTGAGTGGCGAAGTTCTCCGTGGCAGCAGGCGCCAGGTTAAGTCCGATGAGAGCGACAATGCTTCCTGTTACTGCAGGGGGCATGATCATATCGAGGACACGCTTGCCGGCGAACTTTACTACGAAGCCAACGAGCATGAGCGCGATGCCGGCGCAGAGCACGACACCGAGCTGAACACCAATTCCCTGCGCCTGTGTCGCGGTCAGTGGCGCGATGAAGGCAAACGACGAGCCCAGGTAAGAGGGCAAGCGATTTCGGGTGATCAGCAGGAAGACAATCGTGCCGATACCCGAGAACAACAGTGTGGTGTTGACTGGAAAGCCGGTCAACAGTGGCACCAGAAGAGTTGCACCGAACATGGCAATGACGTGCTGTGCGCCAATGCCAATCGTGCGAGGCCAATCGAGGCGTTCGTTGGGAGCCACCACGGCTCCCGGTGCAATCTTTCGACCGTCACCGTGAATATCCCAACCGAAAAGACGGCCACGTTCGGCATTTTCAGCAGGCGGATTTGCGGAGGTTCCCTGTTGGGTCTCCGCGTCAGAAGTAGAATTCATGGTTGTAATGCTAGTGGATGCCCACCGCAGTTCCCGCTACGGTTCGAAGTGGTATGCCGACAGTTCATCCGCGAGGCTAGTGGGCAAACGCACGTCCATCTGGGTGCCTTGCTCCGTCCATGTTTCCGACAGCACGGTCGCATCTTCGTGGAGCATGGAGACAATATTGCCCTTGTCATAGGGGATCAACATGTGAACGTGAGACTCCAGCTCATTGAGAGCAAGCTCGAGTCGGGTCTCCAGTTCACCAATCCCCTCACCCGTTCGCGCAGAGACAAATATCGCATCATCGAGCTGGTGGCGTAGCTGGGCCAGAGTGATGCCATCGGCCTTGTCAACCTTGTTGACTACCAACAGTTCGGGCGGAATCTCGGCGTTTTCTTCCTCCGCGATTTCGTTGATGACTTTGTTGACAGCCTTAATCTGCTCCAGCGGGAATGGGTCAGAGGAGTCTACGACGTGCATGATGACGTCGGCTTCGAGTACCTCTTCCAAGGTCGAGCGAAAAGCTTCAATGAGCTGCGTCGGCAAGTGACGCACAAATCCGACCGTATCGGTCATAATCACCGTGCGACCGTCGCGAAGCTTGGTGCGACGAGTCGTCGGATCTAGCGTTGCAAACAGCGCGTCCTCCACCAGCACACCAGCGCCTGTCAGTGCGTTGAGCAACGAAGACTTCCCCGCGTTGGTGTATCCGACAATTGCCACGCGCGGCAGGTGACCAGCCTTACGACGTGCGCGCTTAATCTCACGCGCAGTTTTCATGCCAGCCAATTCCTTGCGAATCCGCGCCATATCTTGGCGTAGTCGCTGACGATCGGTTTCAATCTTAGTTTCACCTGGACCACGCAGACCCACGCCGCCGTTGGAGCCCGCGCGACCACCAGCCTGACGCGACAGGTTGCCACCCCAACCGCGCAGACGCGTGTACAGATACTGCATCTGGGCCAGCGAAACCTGCGCCTTGCCCTCCTTGGACTTCGCGTGCTGAGCGAAGATATCCAGAATCAGCATGGTGCGGTCAATAACCTTGGCGTCAAGCCGGTCCTCCAGCGCCACCAATTGGCCAGGAGACAGCTCACCGTCGCAAATAACTGTATCTGCGCCGGTAGAGGCGACAATATCGCGAAGCTCGTTAAGCTTGCCAGATCCCACGTACGTACCAGGGTCTGGCTTATCGCGGCGCTGCAGCACCATCTCTAAAACGTCCGAACCTGCAGTCTCCGCCAGCGCAGCGAGCTCCTCCATCGCCACTTCGGCTTCCTGTAGGGTCCCGGATGTCCAGACACCGAGCAGCACAACGCGTTCCAGTCGGAGCTGACGGTACTCGACCATCACCTCTTCAGACTCAGTATGCGCTACTGACCTGGTCAGCCGGCGCAGAGAGGATCGCGCCTCCAGATCCAAGTCACCGACGGTAGGTTCCCTTTGCGTGCCGACGTTCGTCGCGAACGCATCCCCGGAGGCACTATCGGCGCTTTTGTCAGCATCATTAGCGTCGATGAAAAAATCGTCCATCTCGTGCGAGGTGCTGGCTTGCTGCGACATTGCGTCGCTGACCTCATCAAAGTTGTTGGAAAAATTCGTCATACTAGCTGCTATTGTCGCATGACAAGCCAAATTCTCCGCATTGTGTGCGGAGAATACCGAGCCGAAGCTCAAGACTTAGGCTGCAGAAGGTGGCCTACGAGTCAGAACCAGTGCGACCGGACCACTATTAGAGCTACCGCCAGCACACGTACCACTGTCGGACATTCCGCAGTTGGAGCAGCCTCCGCCTGGGCACATGCCACCGAGGGATTCCCTTCGCAGTTGACCGGTGTGTTCCATTCGGTCAAGGATGAGGTCTACCGTTGTTCGCTGCAGGCCGGTGATTTCGCAGATTTTGCGTCGGGAGCTAATACCCTGCGCAATTGCATCTTGGACAGCTTCTGAAGGCCGACGAGTAACCGTCGTATTCTTCCTGGCTCTAAAGAGTCCCACGGCGATAGCTCCTTTCCGTATCGGAATTCTTGTTGGACCTGATTTCTAGTTCGCAAGTGTGACTTAGTAGCTTGGCCGAAGCTACTAGGAATCTACGCGGCTTTACAGGAACAGTTTCAACCCTTGGAAAACAATCACGGCCAGTGCCCATGCAACGACCAGCTGCGCTAGCAAACCGAAGCCCGTCCACTTCAAGCCGATCTCGCGACGTTGTGCCGCGAGCGTAGCCACGCACGGTGTGTAAGCCAGCAGGAAGATCATGTATGCCCAGACTGCTGCCAATCCGTGTCCATCGGATGCATTGTCAAAGTCACGTCGAATATTCTCCGCGAGTGGGCTGGAGGCCTGTTCGGTCGAATCCGAGTCGGTGACGTCCTCTACTGCATAGGTCTGTGCCCAGGTAGAAATGACGGCTTCCTTGGCCACAAAGCCCGTCACCAACGGACCGGTCAGAGACCATGTGCCGAAACCTGCCGGGTTAAACACAGGAGCAATAGTTGCGCTGACTGCACCGTATGCGGAGTCCTGCGGTGCCAGATCTTCATCGGCAAAGGAGTGCCCGGAGACAACCGGGATAGACATCAGTAGCCAAACGACGATGACAGTGCTGACGATGATTCCACTAGCGGTCTGCAGGAAGCCCTTCAGGCGCATCCACATCACAGATAGTGCCAGTCGTGCGGTCGGTAACTGATAGGTTGGCAGGTCAATGACCAGCGGTTCCGACGGCATGGTGCGCCACAGGGTCTTACGCAGTGCAATGCCGGTTAGAACGATCAACAGAATCGAGATCACGTACATAGCGAAGACAACTGTGCCCGCGTGTTCCGGGAAGAACACCGCACCCAACATGACATACACGGTTAGGCGCGCCGAGCAGGAGGTAAACGGAACCAGTAGTGCCGTCAATATGCGGTGGCGCGGATTACTCAGCACACGTGTCGCCGAAATCGCTGGCACGTTACAACCAAAGCCGACGATGAGCGGAATAAATGCCTTCCCCGGAAGACCAATTGCACGCATGACACGGTCGGCCACCACGGCTGCACGCGCCATATACCCTGAATCCTCGAGCACCGCGAGGCACAGGAACATGAGTGCCATCAGAGGAACGAAGGTCAGCACCATGCCGACACCGCCGATGATGCCGTTCACAAGCAGCCCCGTAACAATCGGATGGTTCCATCCCATTGCTTCTAATCCACGGGTAACCAGATCTGCGAAATTACCGGTAATAAGGGTTTCCAAACCGTCCTGCAACGGTGCTGCAACCGTCGTCGTGATCTGGAAGACTGTCCACATAACTGCCAGGAACACAATCGGTCCGAGCACCGGATGGAGAACCACGTTATCAATGCGGTCGGAGAAAGTCTGGCGATCTTCTACCCCGCCCGTAGATGCCGCAACCGCCGCATCAATCGCGGCAAAGCGTGCGTCGTCCAGGCGTTCAATCGATTCACCATCGGCCTGGCGAATCGGTGACGACACCGAACTGCATCCGTCCAGAGCCGCTGCTACCGCGTCGGCCAATCGTGCCATTCCCGCTTTACGACGGGGATCCAGCGCCACCACTGGCATCCCCATAGCTGACTGCAACGCGTTCGGATTCACATCGATGCCCTTGGCCTTGGCCACATCGAGTTTGGTCAGAGCCAGAACGATGCGCTGAGGCTGCTCCGCCAATTCCGCGGCCATGTAGAGGCCACGCCCCAGTGCCGTGGCATCGACAACAACGACAACGAGATCCGGGCGTTCTTCTTCCGGTTTCTCGATGAGCATCTCGCGAGTGAGCTCTTCGTCCGGGCTCATGGCATCCAGCGAGTAGGCACCCGGGAAATCGATGACATCGTACTCAGCGGTATCGGTCTTCCACGCGCCGCGGCTGACCTCTACGGTCGTACCAGGCCAATTGCCCATCTGCGCTTTCGCACCAGTCAAACTATTGAACAGTGTTGACTTACCGGAGTTGGGTGCGCCGACTACTGCGACAACAGGTGCACCATCCTTTGCTGGTGCGCCGCCGCTGCACGCATGGCAGCTGGGAGTGGATGCGAATTTTCGCGTTGAGGAATCCGTAGGTGTTGTCATTGTGAACTTTCAGGAGGGAGGTGAGAAAAAGAGATGTAGGGGACCTAACCCACGACGGACATCTTGTGCAGAGTGCTGGCATCGATGGCGTAGCGCGTTGCGCCAGCATGGACGATTCGCCCACCGCCGCTGGTGCTCCGTCCCACAGTGACACTCATTCCAGGACGAAGCCCCAATTGCGAAAGCCTGCGACACAGGCGCTCATCCACATGCGACGCTCCCAGAGTGACGGTTACCCCCACCGGGACGTCGGCAAGCGACTGAATGTCATCCGACTGTTTTCGCGACCGCAATCCGAGCATGAGAAACCTCGCTTATATAGATAAGAATTAAGCTAAGCAAATGGTGTTTACGGAGATGAGCTTACTCTTAGGTATGCCTAAATGGAATAAACCGGGCACCCCTAAGGAAAGTTATTTATGCCACACTTAACATTTGCTTATTTAGCGTGGCAGAATTGTTAGTCCCATCCGAATAGTTGCCGCGGTGTGAAGGAATGGTTTTAGGTACCCCAGAGCACAATGTGCTCACGTGCGATTCGTTAGTTCGCAGATGAAGATATGGGAAGTATCATCGAAAAGTATGACTACTGACTTGCGAAGCATTGGCATGGACTACCCCAGCTGGCGAGACGCGATGGAAGCCGCGATTGCCAGTGACAATCTGTCGGTCATCGGCGAGGTCCGCGGTGGCCAGCTGGTCCGTTTCGAAGATTCCTCTGGTGCGCGTCTGCACATCCTTGGTGTTGAACCATTTTCTACCTACGCCGGCTTCGCGGGCAGCCCGACCGTCACCGCCCATGTATCCAGCGTGGACGATGTCTTGGCACTCGTGGAAATCGTCGAGGATGATCCCTCCTCTGATGACTTTGACAAGGTCATCGAGGTAGCGAGCTGCCTGCTGTCACAGGGGCCAATGATTGTTGATGCCGGAACTCAGACTTTTGAGCATGTCGCGCTGTCAGCTCTGGCCACCGATTTCGCCCTCGACGCATCCGCTGAGGAGTACGAAAAGCGCACTGGGGCAACCCCGACAACATTGGACTTCGAAGGTGCTAAGGCGATTGTCGGAGATCAGGTCGGCAAGGCATCGCCTAGCGCAACCGTGAAACTGGCTGGTGTTATCAATAACTCCCGCAAGCATGTCAATGAGCTAACCGGCAAGAAGTTCTGGGTGCTCAACCTTGCTCTGCCGACTCCTATGGACGTACTTGTCCCGGGCGGCGACGAAGCTCCCCAGCCGGGCATGGTTGTCTCCGGCACTTTCTTGCTGACGGGTGAAATTATCCCTCCGCAGGGCTGTGGTGGCGGTTGTGGCGATGGCGGCTGTGGTTGTGGCGATGGCGGCTGCGGCGGACACTAGTCCGCTAACTCCCCACCGCCTCCGCTACCCTGCTAGCGCTCCTGCTGCACTAGCTACCAGTCACAGGGCTTCCAGTTCAATATCGCCGAGCGTGTGAATCACGCTCGGTCCAGTTAACGTTGCGGAGAAGGCCCCATCAGCATTACTGGCCTTGCGTACATCCACAGTCACCACTCCACCGGGCACCTTGACTGTCACAGCTCCCTCGCTCCGGCCGGCATCGGCCAGCGCGGCAATAGCTGCCGCAACCGTGCCGGTGCCACACGAGCGGGTTTCACCAACTCCGCGTTCAATTACTCGCATGGACACCGAATCAGAGGCATCCAGCGGGGTGACAATTTCCACATTGAGGCCGTTCGGGAACATGGCTTCGTCGGCACGCACTGGCTTCGCAGCACTACCCGCCGCCTCCAATTCCAGCTCCGCCAGAGCGGCGGCATTCAGACCCGGCATGACGCAGGCCAAATGCGGATTTCCCACGTCGACACCAATCCCGGCGAATTTCTGCGCGTTGTTGCCCGAACCGATGAACGCAGTAGCGAGGCCGAGGACCTCCGGCTGCCCCATGTCCACCCCGACAACCGCATGCCGGCGGCTGAGCTCATCAATCGAGACAGCGCGCAGTCCTGCTCGAGTGCCCACCCGCAATGTTCCGTCGACGACACTGTCCGGGCTGTGAATCGCGGCAATATAGTGTGCAAAGACGCGCACTCCATTCCCGCACATCTCAGCAATAGAACCGTCACTATTGCGGTAGTCCATAAACCAATCGTCAGCCTCAACCCCCTCCGGCAATGCCGTCAAAACACCGGCATCCACGAGTTTCCCCGCACGGGCAACCCGCAGGACGCCGTCAGCGCCAAGACCACGTTGTCGATCGCACACTGCTGCGACCAGTGATTCGGTCACTTCGATCGACACCACATCATCTGGAAAAATCAAAAAATCGTTTTGCGTACCGTGGCCTTTGGCAAATGAAACCATGCCCTCGATGCTAGCGGGACAGCCGAACCGGCTAAAGCCCAAGCGCAGAAAAAGCCTGTCCCGGCACGTCACCGGCAGCGTCTAGCCACGTGATTCGATGATCACGGTTGAACCAGGAGCGCTGACGCCGCACATACCTGCGCGTACCAGTAATCGTGCGTTCACAAGCCGTATCCAAATCGTAAACCCCATCGAAGTGGTCCAGCACCTGTGCATAGCCGATCGCGCGACTAGCGGTCACACCTTCGCGCAACCCTTGCGCCATCAAACTCTCAGTTTCCTCTACCAGACCAGCGGCAAACATGCCCCGCGTGCGCTGTTCAATCCGCGGATTTAGCCATTCCGCCTGCGTGCGCAATCCCAATATGCGCGTATTCCACCGCGGCGGATTATCAATTGACGGTTTCGACGCTGCAAACGGCTTGCCTGTCAGCTCGATAACCTCCAAGGCTCGGACGGTGCGTCGCGGGTCGTTGGTCTCAATAATCGCCGCCGCATCCGGATCAATCTCTGCCAGCCGATCATGCAACGCCGCCGGACCGATCTCGTCCTGCACTGCCTCCCATTTCGCACGTACCTCAGGGTCCGTAGGCGGGAACTGCCAGTCGTCCACCAACGCCTGCACATACATCATCGACCCGCCGACAAGGATCGGGACTTTCCCCCGCGCGCGAATGGCCTCAACATCCGCGACCGCCTCACGCTGATACGTCGCCACACTCGCCGGCTGCGTCACGTTCAGAACATCGAGTTGGTGGTGCGGAATCCCCCGCCGCTGATCCACCGACAGCTTTGCTGTTCCGATATCCATTCCTCGATACAGCTGCATCGAATCAACATTGACGACCTCACCGCCAAGCTGCTCCGCAAGTACCAGCCCCAAATCCGACTTTCCCGATGCCGTTGGCCCCACCACAGCAATCGGCACCGGCAAGCTCTCACTCTCCAAAGCCGTCACGACCCAGTTCACACTCCTGCACAAAAACTAAAAACGCGAGCTCTTACTCCGCAACACACTGCCAGCTGGCCACGTGGTAACCGATGCCATAAGGCGCCCCGTCATAGTAAGAACGCTTCACGACGGTCATTCCAGCCCCCATCCAGCTTTCAGCAGCTTTACTCAGCTGCTGCCATAACTCGGCTGCGTACGCGCCGGGAGCTGGAAACACAACATTTTCCACGTTAACGGTGGAGCAGTCCTGCCCAGCAATCAGACTGCACAGCGCATCAACCTCCGCTGCACCCTCAATTACGCCGACCGGGGAATCGTCCGCAAGGCCGAATGCGCCGTCGACAAGCACAAGCAGACGCGTGTGACCGGCAGCGAGTGCCCCGTCGATAGACTCGAAGCACGTTGCCTGAATGACGCGGCCAGTGTGTCCTTCAGAATTCCGTCGTGCGTAGTCTTCGATAAGCCAGCGCCCCAGCAGCTCAGGTAATTCGGTTCCGCCGGACACCGTGACATCAACCCCATACGTGGAGAAACTGCCGGGTGCGCTGTTCTGATGCGGGGACTTCGCCTGCATTCTGCCAGTGATAATGGCGACCGCGCCGGGGTCCCCGGGTTCGACATCTGTCCACAGCGTCGCAACAGTTTCACGGGTTTGACGGCGCAATTCCGTGGAGATAGCTGCAAACCCACCCAGCTCCTCGACGATGAGGAGCGCACGTGGAACGATAACAAGCCGAGGCAAACGCGAATTCACGTCCTCAACGCTACCGTGAGGGGCTAGTCGATGCCTTATTCCGGCGGTGTTACGCGCGCTGTGCCAAAATTTTTGGGATACTCGAGCACATACCGTAAGTGTTTGATGGCAGCCGTGTCGCGCGGCAGTTCTGCATGAAGATTGGAAGAGGTTTACCCACTATGACCGGTACCAGCAATTCCCCTAAGCCAGGTCCACGCCCGGGTCCACGTCCGGGACCTCGACCAGGCTCAATGCCGGCTCATCGTAAGACCCCTGGAGCTACTCCAGCGCCTGCGGGGTCGGCCGCTGTGGCACATGCC
The DNA here is from genome assembly GCF_001838325.1 of Corynebacterium sp. HMSC074C05. Taxonomy (NCBI): domain Bacteria; kingdom Bacillati; phylum Actinomycetota; class Actinomycetes; order Mycobacteriales; family Corynebacteriaceae; genus Corynebacterium; species Corynebacterium sp. HMSC074C05. Next base: position 271,871 of record NZ_KV836292.1, on the reverse strand, counting down.
GTCCACAATGATCCAAAAAAGTTTGGCCGCATTGATAAAGACGGCACTGTTTGGCTGACCACCAGCGCCGGCGAGCGCAATATTGGTTCCTGGAAGGCTGGCACCGTAGAAGAGGGTTACGCCCACTACGGCAAGCGCTACGAGGATCTGGCCACCGAGGTCGAGCTACTGGAATCTCGTGTAGTCTCCCACCCGCAGGAGGCAAAGACCATTTCCCACAACGCAGTTGAACTGCGTGAGAGCCTTTCCACCGCCGCAGTCCTCGGCGATATCGATGCGCTGGATAAGCGCCTTGCAGAGGTCATTGCCACCTCCCACGTCGCAGAGGAAAAAGTCGCTCACGACAAGGCAGAGCGCCGTAAGAACGCCATCGCACGTAAGGAAGAGCTCGCCGCAGAGGCCGAGGAGCTCGCAGAGAACTCCACCGAGTGGAAGGCCGCCGGCGACCGTATCCGCGAAATTCTCACGGAGTGGAAGCAGATTCGCGGCATCGACCGCAAAACTGATGATCAGCTCTGGCGCCGTTACTCCCGCGCGCGTGATTCTTTCAACCGCCGCCGCGGTGCCCATTTTGCGGAGCTGGACCGCAACCGTGCGGCTGCTCGCCGCGTTAAGGAGGACATCATTGAGCGAGCTGAGGCCCTGAAGACCTCCACTGATTGGGGTGGCACCGCTGCTGCCTTCCGTGACCTGATGGCAGAGTGGAAGGCCGCTGGTCGAGCGCCACGCGAGGTCGATGACAAGCTGTGGGCGCAGTTCAAGGCCGCCCAGGATGAGTTCTTTGGTGCTCGCAACGCGGTCAACGAAGCTCGAGACAAGGAGTTCGAGGAAAACGCCGCGGCCAAGGACGCACTACTGGCTGAATACGAAGACCGCATTGATCCCTCCAAGGGCCTCGAGCACGCTCGCAGCGAACTTCGTCAGTTGCAAGAGAAATGGGAGGCCATCGGCTACGTGCCGCGTGGTCGTGTGCGTGAGTATGAAAACCGCATTGGCGCACTGGAAAAGCGCGTCTCCGATGCTGCCGATTCGCAGTGGCGCCGCACCGACCCCGAAGCACAGGCTCGCGTCCAGCAGTTCGCCGACCGCGCAGCGGAGTTTGAACAGAAAGCCGCCGAACTCGAGGCAAAGGGCAAGGCTTCTCAGGCCGCCAAGGCTCGGGAGCAGGCCGAACAGTGGCGACAGTGGGCAGAGCAGGCCGCGGCGACTCTCAAGGAGCTCTAACAAAAGCTTGGCTCAGCTATGCTCTGGCAACGCGTGGATGGTTAAAAGAAAGGGGCTCTCTTCTGAACTGGTCCCCGAAAGTTGGACTGAGAAATCAGTTACCGACTAGTGGGAGTAGTTCAAATGGAAGAGAGCCCCTTTCTTACTGCGCTAGTTAAAGAATCTCACTACTCGTCGCTGATCTGCTCGTCCTGTTCGCCAGCCCGTTGAGAGACATTGTGCGCGCTACTACCCTACTGGCCACGATTGCGTCGGCGTGCGCGTTCACGGCGGTCGTCGACGACCTCTACATCAGTAGTTGTATTCGGTGTCAGGCCCGCACGCAGGTAAACCTGCTGTGCTCGCAGTACCGGATCGGTGTCAGCGTGCTTGCGACGTTTCGTCGCGATTGCGAGCTGCTCCTTACTGCGTCGGAAAGCGATGAAAGTCACGGAAATGGCCAGTAGAAAACTGCAGAAAATGCCGAGCATCAGGCCAAAGGAAATACCTTCCCCAGCAAGTTCCTGTGGACGAGACTGACGCATCCAGCCAGCGAAGACTGAGTAGACCATCTGAATGCAGGCAAAAAACCAGGTGACAAACGCGAGAATCGTCGTCCGCGTAATCAGCGTGGCAATAGCCAGCAGTACGCCTACCACCACAAGAATGGAGTAAATTCGTTCCGGGCGCGTCGTGAAGTACTGATGTGCAACATCCGTATCCAGCAGCACATCAAAGCCCAAAACGACGCCCGAATGTGGAAGGAAGAAGCTCGTAATGAGGCCGATGACGGCAACCATCATCGGAATCACCGCACGGCCGAGATCCAGCTCGCCGGCGGCCTTGCGCTCCTGAACCCGCAGTGCCTGCGCAGATTCCACCGACTGCTCACTGGTGAATTCCATATCACTTTCCGGCGAAGCCTTGTCGCTACTCACAGCCGCATCCCTCACTTACCTTCGTTTTCTCCGGGCGCCCAATCTTTGGCAAGCCCAGACCAACTCCAATCGGAGCGGTCGTTGGAATCTGACCGACCTCCACATTATCCCCCGCTTTAGTGCGACGGTGCGTCAGCACGCCGGAGTCGGCAATCAGGAAGTGTGGTGCAGAGTCGGTCACGCGCACTGTCACGTAGTCACCTGGGCGAATCTTTCGGTCAACGACACCAGGTTCGCTTTCCGACGGGCTGAAGTGCACCAGGCGACCATCCCGACTCCGACCTGACATGCGATGAGTCTCCGCATTTTTACGGCCATCGGACTGGCTTACCAACAGCTCGACTTCGCTGCCGACTAGCTTGGCGTTTTCTTCCTCGGAAATACGCTCTTGGAGCGCTAGCAGACGACCATAGCGTTCCTTCACGACCTCTGGTGGAACCTGATCCGCCATCGTTGCCGCCGGAGTTCCTGGGCGAGGCGAGTATTGGAAGGTGAACGCCGAGCTAAAGCGAGCCTTTTCCACCACGTCGAGAGTTTGCTGGAAGTCCTCTTCAGTCTCGCCTGGGAAACCGACAATAATGTCAGTGGTAATGGCCGCATCCGGCATTTTTTCCCTAACCTTCTCCAGAATTCCCAGAAACTTCTTGGTGCGGTAGGAACGGCGCATGTCTTTCAGCACTCGGTCGGAACCGGACTGTAGTGGCATGTGCAACTGATGAACCACGTTCGGTGTCTCCGCCATGGCGTCAATGACATCATCGGTGAACTCAGCTGGGTGTGGAGATGTAAAGCGCACACGCTCCAACCCCTCAATCTGGCCGCAGGCGCGCAGCAACTTGGAAAAAGCTGAGCGGTCGCGTTCCATGTCTGGGTCTGCGAAGTTAACACCATAGGCGTTGACATTCTGGCCGAGAAGGGTGACGTCAGTAACACCCTGCTCCACAAGTGCCTGCACCTCAGCAAGAATCTCTCCCGGACGACGATCGCGTTCCTTACCACGCAAGCTGGGGACGATACAGAAGGTGCACGTGTTATTGCAGCCTACGGAGATACTCACCCAACCTGCGTAAGTGGATTCACGCTTAGCCGGCAGCACCGAGGGAAACTCTTCCAGAGCATCCTTAATCTCGACTTCAGCCCGGTCATTATGAGCGGCGCGTTCCAACAGTGCTGGCAACGAACCCAAGTTATGTGTACCGAAGACGACGTCCACCCATGGGGCCTTCTTTACGACGACGTCCTTATCCTTCTGGGCCAAGCAACCACCGACGGCAATCTGCATGCCTGGGTGAGCATCCTTGACTGGCTTGAGCTGCCCCAATGTGCCATACAGGCGGTTGTCCGCGTTCTCTCGAACGGCACAGGTGTTGAAAACGACCAGATCGGGATTCTCGCCTTCTGCAGCCGCTACATAACCGTTTTCTTCCAGCAAGCCAGACAGTCGTTCCGAGTCATGGACGTTCATCTGGCAACCGAAAGTACGTACCTCATATGTGCGAGGCGAAGACTGCTGCTGAGAGTTCAAAGAAGGGGTAGTCACGGCAGTTTAGGTTAGCTGTTTATGGTCCATTTCCCCAATCAGCAATTCCTTTAAACCTGACCAGTCCGCCGCCGGCGTGATAATCCGGCGTGCGGTGTCACCGGCGCTAATCTGTGTCCGCTTCGAGTTCTCGGTAGCGATTTTCTAGCTGTTCCCGAGCAATGTTCATGGACAATTCGGAGGGGAAACCGCGCCGCGCCAGCACACCGACAACCTTGCGTAAATCCTTTTGCTTGGCGTTGAAGTCAGGTGCCACTGATTTAATAGTGGCCGCTTTCTTCGCCGCTAGCTTCCGGGCGACTTCTTCTTCCGCATTGTGCGTAATCTGCTCCAACGCATCAGTACGAAGCGAAGCATCAATACCCTTTTCCTGCAGTTCCCGGTTCAAAACCATCTTCGACTTACCGCGACTGGCAAAGCGCTGCCGCACCCATTCGGATGCGAAAAGCTCGTCATTAACCAATCCGCTTCGGGTCAGGTCATCAACGACTTCTTCAATCATCGAGGTTGGAAACTCCTCGACTGCTTCGAGCCTTTCTACAAGTTCCTTGCGGGAACGCATTCGCTGATCGAGCAAGCGCAGCGCCTTAGCACGAATCGGAGCCTTGGATTCCTCACGCCCCGCATCGTAGAGCGAACTACCGTCAGCTTCCGCAATCTGCTGAGCAAGCTTTTCGATAGTCTCCCGCACATCGCGGCCGTTGCAATCCTCCACGGTCCTCACTTTTCATGTGTCGCGGCACTACGCCTCGAGCTAGCTAGTCTTCCAAATCATCGAAGTCGATGTCCGGCACGACATCGACAGGGGCATCGATATCGGTCTCGTCCTCTACCTCAGCGAATTCCCCGACGCCGAGCTTCTTCTTAATCTTGACTTCGATTTCCTGGGCAATTTCTGGATTCTCACGCAGGTGCATACGAGCCTTTTCCTTGCCCTGACCCAACTGATCGCCCTCGTAGGTAAACCACGAACCGGACTTCTTGACGATGCCGCTATCAACGCCCATGTCAATCAACGAGCCCTCACGTGAAATGCCCTCACCGTAGATGATGTCGAACTCTGCCTGCTTGAACGGCGGCGACACCTTGTTCTTGACCACCTTCAAGCGAGTGCGGTTACCCACCGCATCCTGGCCGTCCTTCAACGTCTGAATCCGGCGCACGTCACAGCGAACAGAAGCGTAGAACTTCAACGCCTTACCACCCGTGGTGGTCTCCGGCGAGCCGAACATTACGCCAATCTTTTCACGCAGCTGGTTAATGAAGATGGCAGTAGTGCCGGTGCTAGACAGCGCACCCGTCATCTTTCGCAGCGCCTGGCTCATCAATCGCGCCTGCAGACCGACGTGGGAATCACCCATTTCACCGTCAATCTCAGCCTTCGGCGTCAACGCAGCCACCGAGTCAACGACGATGATGTCAATAGCGCCGGAACGCACCAACATATCCGTAATCTCAAGTGCCTGCTCACCAGTATCTGGCTGGGATACCAGAAGGTTATCCGTATCTACCCCAAGCTTGCGCGCATAGACCGGATCCAGCGCATGCTCCGCATCAATAAATGCGGCAATACCTCCCTGCCGCTGCGCCTCTGCAATAGCATGCAGTGCGACTGTGGTCTTACCCGAGGATTCTGGACCATAAATCTCTACGATACGACCACGTGGGAAACCGCCCAGGCCCAAGGCCACGTCGATAGCGATATTGCCAGAGGGAATAACCTGAATTGGAGGACGATTGTCGTCTCCCAGGCGCATAACTGCACCCTTACCAAAGTCCTTCTCAATATTCGCCAGAGCTACATCGAGCGCCTTCAGGCGATCATTACCCTGGTTCGAAGCCGTAGCCTTCTTACGAGCCATAGTTTGTTGTTCTTCCTCATTGTCATTGTCGCGTACGGTATCGGGTTCTGGAGCCGTACTCAGAGAATCTGTGTCCCGATTTTCATCCAAAACAGAAACTTCGCTCACACTTAGTTAGGCGCGAAATCTACCGTTCTGGTTCCAAATTGGTCCGCGACACCTCTACTGTCGGTTACACCCGGAAGTTATACCGAATCAGACGGATTGACTTCATCAGCACTTTCGATAATATGCGAAACCCTGTTCGAATGGCAACGCCACGCAAGGGTCGTCGGCAAGCATTCACCGACGCCTACGCCGTAGCCTATTCGTCGGGACCGTACCAGCGGTCTTCAGGAACGTCATGTTCCCTGCACAGCGCCCACCAGATATCTCGAGGTTCGACCCCGTCTTCGAGTAGTTCCGCGGGAGTTTTGCCGTACCCCATCAGCACATGGGAATGCAACAGCCACGGGCCATGCTGAGGGCCAAATTCGTGGTTGACGAAGTTGTGAAAATCGGCCAATCGCATGAGACCAAGGTACAAGATAGCTGTCACTTATTCCTACCTGGCCGTTTTTCCTGCACGACTGCATGCGACTCCCCTGCCTGAACAGTGCTCAACCTCGGGGATTAAGATATAAGCCGTGAATAATTCCAAGGTGTATGATCTCACTATTATCGCCGCTTTTGCAGCACTCATCATCGTGCTCGGCGGTATCGCCATTCCCGTTGGCGGACTAGGCGTGCCAGTCGTTCTACAGAACATGGGCATCGCACTGGCCGGGATGATTCTCGGATTCAAACGCGGCGGCCTCGCCACTACCCTGTTTCTGGCCGTTGGTCTCGTGGGCGTCCCGAACATGGCCGGTTGGAAGCCACTCCTGGCCGCGCTCCCAGGCCCCACGGTCGGCTACATTTTCGGCTACCTGATTGCCGGTTTCGTCATCGGAGCAATTGCCCAGCAAGCACCCAGGGCGAAGGGCCCACGCATCGCCGTCTTCATCGGCGCGGGTCTCGCCGGCGTTTTATTGCAGTACTTCTTCGGCTCTCTCGGATTGGTCTGGCGCATGGGGCTCAGCTTCACCGACGCACTAATTACGAACGTTCCATTTATTCCAGGCGATGTCGCCAAGGTTGTCGTAGCCGCGCTAATCGCTACGGCAGTACTACAAGCTTTCCCAGATTTGCTTCCCGACGCTGCCAACCGCAAGCAGAATCGCCTAATAAAGGAAGCAGCCAACACGGCCGAGTAACCCACACACTCAGAAAGGTCATTGAGTCGCACCATGCCCACCATCACTTTTGACCGTGCGGCCGCGAACTATTCGGGACGTCAAATACTGCAGCCGACCACGCTGACTCTCACAGAGAAGCGCATTGGAATTATCGGCGAAAACGGCGGCGGTAAGTCTACCCTGGTACGACTGATCAACGGCCTGGGTGCGGTCACTGGCGGCACGGTCACATACGAAGGCATGAATGTCGCAAAGCAGGCAAAGGAAATCCGCAAGAAGGTCGGTTTCATTTTTTCTGATGCGGATAACCAAATTGTGATGCCGACAGTGGCAGAGGACATTGCCTTTTCACTCCGCAAGCGAAAACTGCCAAAAGATCAGCGAAACCAGCTCGTACAAGAAGCTCTCGAGCGGTTTGGGCTTGCCGATCATGCTGACGCCTCGCCGCACTTGCTCTCCGGTGGGCAAAAACAACTACTAGCTCTGGCGGCCGTGTTGATTCTCAACCCCACGACCATCATCGCCGATGAGCCCACTACGCTTCTTGACCTGCGCAACCGTCTCCACATTCGGAATATTTTCGCCCAGCTTGAGCAGCAAGTCATCGTGGTAACTCACGATTTGGACTTTATTGTGGACTTTGACCGAGTTATCCGTGTAAGCGCGGGTGAAATCGTCGACGACGGGGAGCCAAAGCAAGTTATTGACCGATATGTCAGGGATATGACGCGTGCGGAAGAAGGCCGCTTATGATGCATCCGGCCAATGTCCCCCTAGGGCTTTACCTTAACCACAATTCACCTGTACATAGGCTACCGACTGCCGCCAAACTCATCAGCGTCATCGCGTTTCTGTTGCTGACCGGGATTCTCGTGGATACGTGGCTAGGCGGGGCGATTGCCCTGGCAATTGTCACCCTCGCTTATGCGGTGGCCAAGGTGCCACCCATGGTTGCTTTTCGACAGCTCCGTGGGGCCGTCATCATTTTGGCGCTGCTTTCGCTTCTCCTGTGGTGGCGCGCCGGAGGTGAGCAAGCGCTGACGACCTTCCTCGCGCTTCTCGCTGCAATCGCAGTGGCCATATTGCTAACGCTGACGACCCGCGTCAGCGACATCATGGATACTTTGACCACTGCGATGCGGCCGTTCGCCCGTTTCGGCCTACCAGTCGAAACCATCGCGCTCGCGCTATCACTGACGCTGCGTATGATTCCGCTTCAGGTTATGGCCGCTACCGAGGTGCTGGAAGCCCGAAAAGCCCGAGGCACCACCGGTTCCATCCTCGCCTTCGGCGTACCCGTAGTCATTCGGACCATCAACCGCTCGAAGGCAATGGGCGATTCGCTAATCGCCCGCGGCGAGGGCGAGTAGCAGAACTAGTTTCCCTCACGCAGCTGGCGCATGCGCTCAGCGACTGCAGGATCAACGCTGGAGGCGGCGTTACCCTCAATGGACTTCTGAGCCTCGCCACCAGAGAGCTCGTTGCCGCCGTTCATTTCTGCGCGAATCTGCTCCAGGCGAGTGTGCCCAGCAAGCTGAACGCCTGCGGCCTCTACCTCAGCCATACGCCCCTGAACGGAGTTCTGAGCCAGCTCAGCTTGGCCAAGAGCGTTAGCGTAACGACGCTCAATCTTGTCACGAACCTGATCCAGGTTAGGGGTAGAACCCGAAGAAATCTGATTCATCGACTGCAGGGACTCGGAGACCTTTTCCTGCATCTTTGCTTGTTCCAGCTGGCTGAGGAGCTTTGCGCGCTCCGCGACCTTCTGCTGCAGCTGCATGGAATTACGCTCTACGGCCTTCTTAGCCTGAGCTGCCTGCTGCAGCGACTGGTCGTGCAGAGCCTTCAAATCTTCTACCGACTGCTCAGCAGTAACCAACTGAGCTGCAAAAGCCTCAGCTGCGTTCTCGTACTCAGTAGCCTTGGCAGTATCCCCTTCAGCACGAGCCTTGTCGGCGAGCTGCAATGCCTGGCGAGTGTTACCCTGCAGTTTCTCAATCTCAGCGAGCTGGCGGTTAAGACGCATTTCCAGCTGGCGCTGATTACCAATCACCGCCGCTGCCTGCTGCGATAGTTCCTGGTGCTGCCGCTGGGCATCCTCGATAGCCTGTTGAATCTGAACCTTCGGATCAGCGTTTTCCTCAATCTTGGAATCAAAAGCGGCCATCAAGTAATTCCATAGCTTTACAAATGGATTAGCCATAGCGTTCCATACACCTTTCTAAATGCAACTACCGCAACACAGGTCTGTGCTTATCGCGCACCCAATCTTAACTAATGCCGAGCTTCTTCGGGTGCTAAGTGCCGGAGCAATGGAATAAATTTCTACCGGCGCAACCATTTTTACATCGCTGCCAATTCAGGGCTCGCCGAGTGCAGAGCCATCGCTGTAGCCGCTTCCATCATCAAATCCGACACGGTCACTCCGAGCGCCGCGCATACCGACGCCAGCAGCTCAGATGAAACTTCTTTGCGGCCGCGCTCAAGCTCAGACAGATATCCAGGGCTAATAGCCGCATTTTCAGAAAGCTCACGCAGCGTCTGTCCACTACGCGAACGGATATCACGCAGGGTCTCTCCCAGCGCCTCTCGCAGCAGAGGCTCCCGGGAATCCTCCCGGTCCGCCAAATCCTGTGCAGTTAACTTTGCAACTGATCCTGGCTGCCCCGCTACGGCCACCTTCGCAGACTGCGCTGTGGCATCCATCGAAGCCGCCAAAGCAGCAGCGCTATCTACCTCTGGGTAGTGAATGGTCATAAGTGCAGTATTGTTGGTCATCACTTTCTCTAACGCTTTAGAGGGCCGACCTGTTCCCAATTTTCAAAAATTCTACTCACCCTCGAGATTCTGCAACAACAGTTCTAACGCCAATACCACTGCTTGACGACGAATCTCCGCGCGCGACCCCTCTTTATTCACCGGCAACCTAACAGCAGTTACCCCATCAAGGTACGAAACTCCCGGCGGTTTCAGACCACACCAGACTTCACCTACTGGGTGCCCATCCTGCATCGCTGGACCAGCAACGCCAGTTAGCGAAATCCCCCAGTCCGCCACTGCTTTATTTGCCACTCCAAGTGCCATATACCGGGCCGTCAACTCGGACACGGGGCCATATGCGGCCAAAGCATCCTTTGGCACGTCGGCAAGCAACGCCTTCGTGTCAGTGGCGTAAGTGACCACGCCACCGCGGAGAACGGCGGAGGCTCCCGGTACGGAGGCAACTGTAGCGCAGAGAAGACCTGCGGTAAGTGATTCTGCGGCTGCAAAAGTCTCGCCACGAGCCGTAAGCGTTTGGATGAGTTGAAGCGAAACGCCATCGACACCGTCAGCGTTTTCGTCGCTCTGGGCGAGGCGTTCGACTGTGTTCACAGCTTTACCCTCCACTTAATTTCTCTACGAGACCTTTCGCGCATCCACAATGTACTGGATACCAGTACCGACGGTGACGACAATGGCGGCAACCATCACAATCCAGGACGGCCAGAACAACCAGTCCACTGGCATCAGGAAGAGCCCCACTGCTACAGACTGCAGGACCGTCTTTATCTTGCCGCCCCGAGAAGCCGGAACAACACGCCCCTGACGCAGGGCGAACATACGCCAGATGGTGATGCCACCTTCGCGAATCACGATGATGACAGTCACCCACCACGGCAGAATGTCGATGATGTTCATACCAATCAGCGCAGCCAGCATTAGAGCCTTATCGGCAATCGGATCGGCAATCTTGCCAAAGTCGGTAATGAGGTTACGGCTACGTGCGAGGTGCCCGTCCAACTTGTCAGTCGCCATCAGAAGCGCGAATACGACAAACGACCACCAGCGCCAATTGGTGGCTTCGCCGCCCTCCTGAAGAAGTACCCACAGGAACACCGGTACTCCGAGGATGCGAAGCACGGTCAGGAAATTGGGCAAGTTCCAGTTGGAAACACGGCTTGTATCAGCACTTGGAGCAGTCACAGTTGTTACCTTATCTCACAATCGTGTTCGATTAACGCCCAGGCTCGTTCTTACCGGTGTGTGAACCGTTAGTTTCGCTTCCGGCCGACGTTGACCCCTCACTGACAGAAGTAGAGGAGGCGTGAGAGCCGAGGCCATCGCGGCTTCCATCATCATCGTGGTGAACACGCGGAAGGGCAATCGCACCCATGTTTTCATCACGCTTGCTCTTGAGCCACGATGCCAGGACAGTCACCACCAGAACGATGACGATGACCGCCAGCGACGCCCAGGTCGATACTTCAGGCACCGACACGTTCTCACCGCTGTTGATAAACGGCAGGTTGTTTTCATGCAGTGCGTGCAACAGCAACTTCACACCAATAAAGGCCAGGATGACACCCAGGCCATAAGCCAGGTACACCAAGCGATCCAGCAGACCGTCGAGCAGGAAGTACATCTGTCGCAACCCCATGAGAGCAAGGGCATTTGCAGTAAAGACGATATATGCCTCATCCGTCAGGCCGTAGATAGCCGGGATAGAGTCAAACGCAAACATCACATCGATAAAACCGATGGACACCAGCGCGATGGCAAGTGGAGTCAAGTAACGCTTGCCGTTTTCCTTAACGGTCAGCTTGTCCTTGTTGTAATGGTCCGAAATTGGGACGATTCGACGCAGCCATTGAATCAGCTTCATATCCGACGGATCGGGTTCCGGCTTATCGACGGCTTCGTCGTACACCGTCTTGATAGCCGTGTAAATCAGGAAGATTGCAAACAGGTAGAAAACGTCAGACCACTTGGCAATAACTGCCGCACCAGCCCAAATGAACAGGCCTCTGAATACCAGCGCCATCGCAATACCGAACAGCAAAACCTTTTGTTGGTACTGGCGCGGAATCTTGAATGCGCCGATGATGAGTGCAAAGACAAATAGATTGTCTACGCTGAGCGCCTTTTCGGTGATATAGCCCGATAGAAACTCAATGCCTCGGTGGTGATCCCATAACAACCACACCATTCCGCCGAAAATTAATGCCAAGACTACGTAGAAAGCGGTCCAGATGCCGGCTTCCTTCATAGTTGGGTTATGCGGCGTGCGAACGTGTGCATAGAAGTCAAAGGCGATAAAACCCATGACGACCACAATGGTGATAATCCATACCAATGCGGGGACATGCATATTAAAAAAAGACCTCCGGTCGTGCGAACATGAACCGGAGGTCTCTCCTGCTTCTGCCATAGTGGCAAAAGTGACGGCACCGGGATTCGATGTGCGCAAGACGAGTCTGTGCGTCCAATCCGTGCTGACGATAACCGTCACGGGCTAGCGGAAAACATCCACTTTTACCGGGGATACTCCCCTCCACGTGTGCCGACTATACACGCAATCAGAAACGGCGGTAAGGTTGGGTCGTCCTACGCCATAGACTGATTCGGATCAGCGTCGACTACGTTTACTTCTTCCTTAGGAGCATCCTCCGGGTTTGCGCCCTTGATCATCCACTTAATGGTTTCGAGCTCCTCTGGTTTGACCAGCACCTCACGTGCCTTAGATCCCTCTGACGGTCCAACCACTCCGCGAGTTTCCATCAGATCCATCAGTCGACCGGCCTTGGCGAAACCGACTCGCATCTTGCGCTGCAACATCGAGGTCGACCCGTGCTGTGCGGTGACCACCAGCTCGACTGCCTGAAGCAAATCTTCCAGGTCATCTCCGATATCGGGGTCAATGTTGCGCTCAGCCTCAGCACTCTTATCCTCCGTGACACCCTCGGTGTAATCCGGCTCGGCCTGCGCCTTAGCTGCATCGACTACTGCCTGAATCTCTTCGTCTGTGACGAAGGCCCCCTGAAGACGTCGCGGCTTGCCTGCACCCTGTGGGATGAACAGGCCATCGCCCATACCAATGAGCTTTTCAGCACCGCCCTGGTCAAGAATGACGCGGGAGTCCGTGAGCGACGAGGTAGCGAATGCCAGTCTCGATGGCACGTTCGTCTTAATCAAGCCGGTGACCACATCCACAGACGGACGCTGCGTAGCCAGCACCAAGTGGATACCGGCGGCACGGGCCTTTTGCGTGATGCGCACAATCGCATCTTCGATATCGCGGGGTGCGGTCATCATCAGGTCTGCCAACTCGTCAACGACACAGACAATGTACGGGTACGGACGGTACTCGCGCTCCGAGCCAAGTGGGGTCGTAATCTCACCGGACTTGACCTTACGGTTGAAGTCCTTGATGTGACGGACGCGGGCGGCCTTCATGTCCATGTAGCGCTGTTCCATCTCTTCAACCAGCCACTGCAGAGCCGCCGCGGCCTTCTTCGGCTGAGTGATGATTGGCGTAATCAGGTGAGGAATCCCCTCATATGGAGTCAGCTCGACCATCTTCGGGTCCACCAGAATCAGGCGGACATCCTCCGGGGTCGCACGAGTCAGCAGCGAAACCAACATCGAATTTACGAACGCGGACTTACCCGAACCGGTCGAACCGGCAACGAGAAGGTGCGGCATTTTCTGGATGGAGTGCGAGATAAACTCGCCCTCAATATCCTTACCGAGACCGATCAGCATCGGGTCATCGTTCGCAACGGTCTTGGGCGCGTTGAGTACGTCGGCAAGCCGAACCATCTCACGGTCGTTGTTCGGCACCTCGATACCAACGGCCGACTTTCCCGGAATCGGAGTCAGTAAGCGGACATTGTCGGTCGCTACCGCGTAGGCAATGTTGGACTGCAGGTTCGTGATCTTCGAGACCTTCACGCCCGGGCCAAGCTCGACCTCGTAGCGAGTCACCGTCGGACCGCGAGAGAAACCAGTCACCGCAGCATCGACCTTGAATTCTGCGAATACTTCAGTAATCGCCTCAATCATGCGGTCGTTCGTCGCCGTACGTGTCTTGGGACGCTCACCTGGAATCAACAAATTAGTCGATGGCAGGTGGTAGTCAGATTCCGGCGTGCGTGCCGACGAACCGGAAGTACCCTCGGCATCCTTTTCCAATTCAGACTTCGGAGTTGTGGCCGGAATCTTAGAGGCATCGATACCAGAACGAGCGGCAATGGCATCCATTGTGCGGCGGGTAGCCTCAGACACTGCATCCCGCGAATCATCGACAGACGACTCGCCCTGCGGCGCGCTCGCCGGCTCTACGGCCTCAGGTTGAACAGCGGGCTGTTTCGGAGCTCGGGAATCGGAAACACGATTCCGTTCGCTGTTATTAGCTGCAGCAGCCTCCTGCGTCGGGTACTCGGAGTACTCGTCATAATCCTCGTCGACAGCGTGGTAGTTCGTGCCCCCGACAGCTGGAATAGTCGATTCTGTCTCAGCGGTGTCGCGATGTACTGCATCCGACTGAGCTTCCTCCACGTACTCAGCTGCCGGAAACGCCGGCTCCACTGGGGAAACTCGATTGGAGTGCGGTGCCCCATTCCGGACATCGAACACTGTGGTCTTTGCCGAATCGTAGTCGACATCCTCAACCTGACGGGCACGTCGCGGAGCCTGTCGGTTCCTCTGCGGCTCTTCGTCCAAAAGATCGTAGAGGTTACCGTCAGTATCCGGTTCGTCGTAAGGCGCGGGTTCGGGTGCGGATATACGGCTATCCGCGCCACGACGGGGCGCTCGGTAAGCAGGGCGACCGGTCGAACGAGACGAGGAATGTTGCGTGCGGCTGCTGTGGCTTGGGCGACGCTCAATTAGCTGCGTCGGCTGGTCAAAGTCCTCATCGGCATATGCGGTATCGGAATCCCAGCTCGCACGACGTTCCAGCATGTCATCGACATTGCCGTAGGGATCGTCCGATTCCGGCTCGTCGCCGGCACGACGCGAAGACCACTCGGAAAAGTTGAAGTATTCCTTAGTGGCATCGATAAGCTGGCGCACCGTCGCGCCAGAGAGCACCAGAGCGCCGTAAAAAACGATACCCAGCAACAAAACCACGGCGACCCACGAGGTAAACCCGGCTGCTAGCGGCGAACCGATATAACCACCAATTGCGCCACCAGCTGCACGTCGCCCCTGCCAGTCCGCAGGACGACCCGAGCCGATATGCACAATTGCGAGCAGCCCCACCACGATCAGCGAAGCTCCAGTGATGGTAGGTGTCAGACGTTCACGGCGCGGCATAGCATCCAGCATCATTAATACGGAAACAACACCGAGCAGCACCGGAAGTACAAAAGCGCCGATACCAATGAGCGTGCGCACTGCCGTTTCAATGAACTCCCCCACTGGCCCTGCCAGGTGGAACCATGTCGAGCCAGCGAGCACAATCGCCAACGCCAGCACGAGTAGTGCGAGGCCATCCTTCGATCCCGGTTCGCCACCCTCATCGAAGTCTGCGTCGAACTCGTCAGCTGGCACGGAGGCCGGTGCCGGCGGTTCAATTACATCGTCATAGCCGCTAGCTGCTTTACGACGCTTCCTACGGGGCTTCGTCGAAAAATCGGCGTCTCTTTCGCGCCGCGACATATTCTCCTCTTCATCTCGCTTATTTTTGCGACCGCCTACCCGACGGGCAAGACCGGCCACGCCGCGGGCAGTTTCAGTCCAGGCGCTGGCCAAGCTATTGCCCACGAACGACATGGCGCTAGGAGTGCGCTCGAATTCCTCCGTGGCACTGTGCACGGGGTATCGCCGCGTGGCATCTGTCTCCGCAGAGCGGGAAGATCCACGACGATTGTCAGTTCTGGTTCGGCTGGTCGCAGACATGACCATAACCTTACAGCTAACACCGGATCGTTTTCACATTAGTCACACGCGTGTCATTGTTTAACAGGCGGGCTGCCACGACTGTCCAGAACTGAGAACGTGATCTTAAAGGCTGTTGCGCTTGATGCCCGATTCGTCGCCGTCGATGGTGACGCGTACCTCGTCACGGCCATAGAGCCACAACACCAGTTCCCCGACGCTTCCGCGGACAGTCACAACCGGAGCACCCTTAGCACTGTTGTCGATTAGGGTCACCGCAACCCCGTCGTCGCGCATTAGCACCACGGTCGAGGTCGAACCGCGCAACATCATACGGCCGGCAGTAGTGACCAGGCGCCACAGGTCTGAAACTCCGGAGGGTGGCAGCTGACGAACGGTCCAACCTTCCTGGGCACGACGGACGTCCTCGTGGTGAACGAAGTTCTCCGCAGTGTTGACATAGCGGTCTGCCCAGTTCATTGGATTCCATCGCGGAGCACCACTGCCCCACTTCCCCACCACTTCGACGTAGGGCATTCGATTGACCTCAGCGGTAACAGCATCGAGGCGTTCCGAAAGCGCCTTGACGAACATCCCGCCAGCGGCATCCAGACGGTTTTCGCGAATGTAAAGGTGGTTGGCCAAATCCCGGGTTGTCCAGCCCTCGCACAAGGTCGGTGCGTCGGGGCCGACGCTAAGCAGTAGATTAGCTAGGTCTTCACGTTCCCGTTCAGCAAAAGTCATAGCTCCAGACTAGACCAGGCACGGAGAAGCCCGCATCCACACGGCTTTAGGTGGATGCGGGCTCTTACGCTAAAAGACGCTCTAGAAACTTAGATGCTTTCGCGCGACTCCTTGATTTCCTCATCGGTGACCTCTTCGGCTGCCTCTGAGGACATCGGCACGATGGTCGGAACAACCATCGGGCTGCGACGCCATTTCTGGTTAATGACGCGCTCGGTGCGGCGACGAACTTCCTGAGCCATACGGTATGGATTGTTCTCGCCACTGCCAGCCAGGTCAAAGAGAGTATCGTCAACGACCTGCTCGACGGTTGCGAGCACTTCCTTGGCGTCGTCCGAGTAACCGCGAGCCTGAGCCCGTGGCTTCTCCAACGGACGACCAGTGCGGTTATCGATGACGGCTGTGACGGTGATAAGACCACCTTCACGCATTTCAGCACGGTCTGCCAGCACGTCAGCGTCGACGTCACCCATGGTGACGCCATCAACGTAGAGGTTACCGACCGGAACCTGGCCAACTACACGAGCGCGGCCGTCAACGAGGTCGACAACCACACCGTTCTGAGCGAGGACAACGTTTTCTGGCTTCACGCCAGTGGACACAGCCAGTTCCTTGTTGGCACGAATGTGGCGCCACTCACCGTGAATTGGCATGACATTCGACGGACGGGCTGCGTTGTAGAGGAACAGCAGCTCGCCAGCAAACCCGTGACCGGAGGTGTGAACCTTGGCATCCTTGCCAGTGATAACCGTGGCACCAATCTGGGCCAACATGTTGATAACGCCGAAGACCGCCTCTTCGTTACCCGGTACCAGCGAAGAACTGAGGATAATCAGGTCGCCATCACGGACGGTAATCTGACGGTGCTCACGACGGGCCATGCGAGACAGCGCAGCCATTGGCTCACCCTGCGTACCGGTAGTCACCAGCACGACCTTGTGGGGCGCCATGCGAGCGGCCTCGTTCATCTCCACGATGGTGTTCTCTGGCGCGGTCAGCAGACCCAACTCCTGCGCGATACGCATGTTGCGAATCATGGAGCGGCCGTTGAACGCGACCTTTCGTCCAGCCTTGACAGCTGCATCGATAACAGCCTGAACGCGGTAGACATTCGACGCGAAAGCCGCAACGATAACGCGCTGCTTTGCGTCCATAATCAGACGACGCAGGGTCGGAGCCAACTCCGCCTCGGAACCGGAGAAGCCCGGGATTGTGGCGTTGGTGGACTCACACAAGAAGAGGTCGATTCCCTCATCACCGTAGCGGCTCAGCGCCGGCAGGTCAGTCGGCTTTCCGTCCGGCGGGGTCTGGTCCATCTTCACGTCACCGGTGTGGACAACCATGCCAGCTCCGGTCTTAATGACGATGCCAAGGCACTCCGGAATCGAGTGGTTGACGTTGAAGAAACGCAGATCGAACGGACCACGCTGAATGTGGCTGGTGTCGTTGACCTCGATGACCTTCGGGCGCTGACGGTGCTCCTGTGTCTTGGCCTGAATCAGTGCCAAGGTAAAGCGGGAAGCAATAATCGGGATGTCCGCGCGCTGCTTGAGCAACCAAGGGATAGCACCGATGTGATCCTCGTGACCGTGGGTGACCACGAGAGCTTCCACGCGATCCCACTTGTCTTCCATGTAGGAGAAGTCAGGCAGAATCAGGTCAACACCCGGCTCATCCGAGCTCGGGAACAGCACGCCACAGTCGACGATAATCAGTCGGTTTTTGTACTCCAACACGGTCATATTGCGACCGATTTCGGAAATACCACCCAGCGCGACCACACGCAGACCGTCCTTGGGGGCCTTCGGCGGCGCGGGCAGACGTTGCGTCAAGTCTGCACCCTGCATCGACTGCACTACGTTACGACGGTTGCCGCCACGCCCGCCACGGCCACCCCGCGAATTATTTCCGCGGTTACCGCCACGGCCACCGCGACCACCACGAGAACCGCGGTTGGAAGAATTCGACGAACCTTGGGACTTCTTAGCGTTGCCGGCGTTCTTACGATCACCGGAACGCTGCGAGGACTTCGAGCCGTTCGAGTTAGCTCGACCTTTGTCGGAGCCCTTGGATGCAGAGTTCTTGGACTGCTCTGCTGCAGCCACGTCAGACTCGGAAGGCGGACCGGCCTTACGAGTTACCTTGCGGGCGCGATTGCGTCCTTCAGCCACTACAGAACACCTGCCTTCCGCATAGCTTCTTCAAGCACCTCAAGCTGCTGGTCATTTGCTGCAATTTGCGGCAAGCGTGGATCTCCTATCTCAATGCCCTGCAGACGCAGAGCGGACTTAGCAAAACTTACACCGCCAAGTGCAGCCTGAGCGGCAAACAGCGGAGTCATCTTCGCGTGGGCTGCCTGCGCACCAGCAAGGTCACCCTTGTCAAAACAAGAGCGCACCTCGGCCAGCAGCTGCGGGGCTGCATGTCCAATAACGGAAATGAACCCGGTGGCGCCAATCGACAGCCACGGAAGGTTCAGCACATCGTCACCGGAGTACCACGCCAAATCAGTATTAGCGATAATGCCGGCGGCAGCTCCCAAGTCTCCCTTGGCGTCCTTAACAGCCTGGATTCTCGGGTGCTCCGCCAACCGGTAAATGGTATCAACTTCAATCGGAATAACCGAACGGGGCGGAATGTCATACAGGCACACCGGAGCCTCGGTTGCGTCGGCCACCGCCGTAAAGTGGCGGTACAGGCCCTCCTGGGACGGCTTGGAATAATACGGCGTGACGACGAGCAGCGCATCCGCGCCCGCTTCCACAGAAGCCTTTGCCAGCTCAATAGACTCGGCCGTGTCATTGGTACCGGCACCGGCCACAAGCTTGACCTTATCGCCCATCTCTGCGCGGACAGCTCGGAGAAGCTCAAGCTTTTCCTCAACGGTCGTAGTAGGCGACTCGCCAGTAGTACCGGCCAGAATGAGTGCATCGCAGCCGCCGTCTACAAGGTGCCCAGCGAGCTGCACACCTGCCTTGACATCGAGGCTTCCGTCCTTATCAAAAGGGGTCACCATAGCTACGGCGACAGTGCCGAAAATGTCAGCACCGCGAGTTGACGCAATTCCTGTGCTCATTGTTGACTACCTTTTCTTAAAAATCTCAATCGACTATATCTTCACACTGTACGTGCGATTACCCCTCGAAGGCGTAAGGACTCGACGCGACGACCGACCCATCCTTCAGAGTGTTGATCTCAAAATCCCCAAAAGCAACAGGAGCGCAGCGCTGCAGCTCCCGCAGACATGCCACTGCCAACTCCCGAATTTCAGCATCGGCATGCTCGGTCGCACGCATCGAAATGAAGTGGCGCCAAGACCGGAAATTACCAGTAACCACGATTCGAGTTTCGGTGGCATTGGGCAAAACCGCCCGGGCTGCCTGGCGTGCCTGCTTTCGCCGCAAGATAGCGTTGGGCTCGTCGGCCCACTTTTCTTCCAGTGCGTCTAATAATTCACCATAGGCGAAACGGGACTGATCAACCGCGCTTTCGAAAACTCGCAACAGATCCGGGTCCTCCGCAATTGCGGGAGGAACCACAACATTGTTGGAACTGGCCGGCACAAACCGCTGCGACAACTGCGAAAAGGAAAAGTGACGGTGCCGCGTGAGTTCATGTGCACACGAGCGCGACAGGCCACGGACATAGATGCTTGCACTTGCGTGTTCAAAAAGTGAGGTGTGGCCTACCTCGAGCACATGCCGCAGATATCCCCTATTCGTCGCAGTTCGCGGATTAGGCTTGTCCCACGTTTCATAACAAGCCCGGCCAGAGAACTCAATTAATGCTTCCCCACCGTCGGCATCGGTATCAAAGTCGATGTCCTCTGGCGGGAAGAAGCTGGTCGCGGCGATTAGCTGCGCCTTGAGAGTGACATTTTCAGACATTTTAAGTTAACTCCCGGCTATTAAAGACCCAGGAACGGCTCCAGTCCCACAGTCAGACCCGGAAAATCCTCAATCTTACGCACGCCCAGCAGTACGCCCGGTACGAAGCTGGTGCGCGAGTAGGAGTCCTGCTTGATGGTGAGCGACTGCCCTTCAGCACCGAAGATAACGGTCTCGTGAGCCACCGAACCGGTCATACGGACTGCGTGCACCGGAATGCCCTCGACATTGGCGCCGCGAGCACCATCCAGAGTCTGCTCAGTGGCGTCGGGCTGCTCCCCTATGCCTGCTTCCTTGCGAGCACGGGCAATAGCCTCAGCAGTGTGGATAGCGGTGCCCGAGGGGGCATCCTTTTTAAAAGGATGGTGCATTTCGATAACTTCAGCGGACTCGAAGTACGGAGCGGCTAGCTCTGCCATCTTCATGGTCAATACCGCGGAGATTGCGAAGTTCGGTGCAACAAGGACATTGGCGGCACCGTCGGCGTCGTCAAGCCAGCGCTGCACCTGATCGAGGCGCTCCTTGGTAAAGCCCGTGGTACCCACGACGGCGTTGATACCATTCTTAATGCAGAACTCAAGATTGCCCATCACAGCGTCGGGCTGAGTAAAGTCAACAATGGTCTGCACACCAGCGGTGACAAGTTCATTCAGGTCATCGCCCGAGTCGAGACCCGCTGCCAGCTCCAAATCGTCGGCGGCTTCAACTGCCTCGCAGATGGTGGACCCTACCTTGCCCTTGGCGCCAAGTACGCCGACCTTGATATTGCTCACAGCTCTCTTGTCCTTTCCCAACGGGTTCATCTCTATCCCTTACCTTAGAATGTGTTGGGCAACTTGTGTGCCAATGCCCCCGTCGGCTTTGCCGTTTTGTCGGCTTACGATGGGGATTTTCTTGCGCTAAGCCGCAACATCTTAGAAAATTACTTATTTCAGTACCTATATCTAGAAAGTGACTTCTCTTGGTTTCTGAATCTGAAGATTCCGAATTGAGCCCAAGTTCGGAAGCAGCACAGGCCAAAGCGCCGAAAAACGCTTACATGGCCATTTATGTGCTACTAGCTGCGGCATTTATGGCTATCTTGAACGAGACGGTCATGAGTGTCGCAATTCCCGTCATCAAGGCGGACCTTAACATCAGCGCAGCGACTGCCGGATGGCTGACAACGGCATTCCTGCTGACCATGGCTGTTGTCATTCCAGTCACCGGTTTTCTTATTGCCTCAGTGCGTTTCCGCACTCTTTTCGCAATCAGCCAGGGGCTATTTGTCGTAGGCACTCTCATTGGCGCCTTCGCGCCAGGTTTTGCAATCGTGCTGCTCGCACGCGTTGTTCAAGCCTCCGGCACCGCAGTGTTGCTGCCACTACTGATGACCACGGTTCTCAATGTGGTACCGGAACATGAGCGCGGTCGCATGATGGGACGCATGAGCATAGTCATCGCCGTCGCACCTGCTATCGGCCCAACTGTCTCCGGTTTAATTCTGGAGATTGCAAACAACAATTGGCATGCGCTCTTCGACACGATGCTGCCGCTCGGCCTGATTGTGCTCGTGGTCGGCGTCATCCTCGTGCCCAACATCGAGGAAAACTCCGCCAAGCCCATCGATATTCTCTCGGTGTTCCTCAGCGCAGGCGCATTCGGTCCGCTCGTGTATGCGCTCAGCCGTGTGGGTGCCGAATTTTCGCTTATCGACGGAATCCTCTGCGCAGCCGGAATCGTGCTACTGGTGCTCTTCATCATGCGTCAGCGCCGCTTGGCACCACGAAACCGAGCTCTGCTGGACCTTCGGACCTTCCGTACCAAGAGCTTCACACTGTCCACAACCATCCTGACTTTCGGCTTTATGCTGATGTTCGGTGTGATCATCATTCTGCCGCTCTACCTCAACCTGCGCGGTGTTGATGTCAAGACCATTGGACTAATTGTGATGCCCGGCCCGCTGATTATGGGGCTTATGGGTCCGACTGTTGGCCGCCTTTTCGACACCTACGGTCCGCGTCCGCTGGCAATCCCTGGTTCTATTGTTCTCGCCCTCGGTCTCTTCGGGCTCGGCTTTATCTCGGCGTCCACTCCGCTGTGGTGGATTGTCGCCTGCCACATCGTCTTTGAGATTGGCTTGGGGCTGCTGTTTACTCCACTGTTCACATTCGGCCTTGGCGATCTTCCCAAGAACCTCTACCCGGATGGCTCAGCGATCCTGAACACGCTGCAGCAGGTTGCAGGCGCGGTTGGTACTGCATTTTTTGTCGCGCTGTCGACTGTCATTGCCGCGGGTCTTTCCGGCGCTGGTGCAGCAGCTCCTGCAACCGACGACCTGATTCGTGGCTATAGCATTGCGATGTTTACCGCCGCGGGTCTTGGCGTGGTGCTGATCTTCCTGACCACGCTGCTCAAGCCGCAGCGGAAGAAGATCGCATTGCAATAGTTCTCGCTTTGAGCGAAACAAAAAGCGCCTAGGCGCAGTGCCTAGCCGCTTTTGTCTACTTACTGTCTACGACAGGCGGTTAGTCGTCCTCGACCGGAACCAGCGAGATCTTGCCGCGGTTGTCGATATCAGCGATCTCGACCTGAATCTTGTCGCCGACATTGATGACATCCTCAACCTTCTCGATGCGCTTGTCGCCACCGAGCTTGGAAATGTGAATCAGACCGTCACGGCCCGGCGTCAGGGAGACGAAAGCACCGAAAGCGACAGTCTTCACGACAGTGCCCAGGTAGCGCTCGCCGACCTTCGGCAGCTGCGGGTTAGCGATTGCATTAATCTGTTCAATTGCAGCGTCCGCGGCCTTACCGGAAGTTGCCGAGACAAATACGGTGCCGTCGTCCTCGATGGAGATATCAGCACCGGTTTCCTCGGTGATGCCGTTGATTGTCTTGCCCTTCGGGCCGATGAGCTCACCGATCTTGGACGCCGGAACCTTAACGGTGGTGATCTTCGGAGCAAGACCGCTCATCTCGTCCGGAGACTCGATGACCTCAGCCATGGTGGACAGGATGGCCAGACGTGCGTCACGAGCCTGGGACAGGGCATCGGCCAGAACCTTCGACGGAATACCGTCGAGCTTAGTGTCCAGCTGCAGTGCGGTAATGAAGTCAGCAGTACCAGCGACCTTGAAGTCCATGTCACCGAATGCGTCCTCTGCACCGAGGATATCGGTCAGCGCGACGAAGCGGTTCTCACCGTCAACCTCGCCGGAAACCAGGCCCATGGCGATACCGGCAACCGGGGCCTTCAGCGGCACACCGGCGTTGTACAGCGACAGAGTCGAAGCACAGACCGAGCCCATGGAAGTCGAACCATTGGATCCAAGAGCCTCGGAGACCTGGCGAATGGTGTACGGGAACTCCTCGCGGGACGGCACGACCGGCAGCAGAGCACGCTCAGCCAGTGCCCCGTGACCAATCTCGCGGCGCTTCGGAGAGCCAACACGACCGGTCTCGCCGGTGGAGTACGGCGGGAAGTTGTAGTGGTGGATGTAGCGCTTGGAAGTAACCGGGGTCAGCGAGTCAATCTGCTGTTCCATCTTCAGCATGTCCAAAGTGGTGACACCCAGAATCTGGGTCTCGCCGCGCTCAAACAGCGAAGAGCCGTGGGCACGCGGAACCAAGCCGACCTCAACGCCAAGGTCACGAATGTCGGTAACACCGCGACCATCGATGCGGAAGCCCTCAGCCAGAATCTTCTCACGGACAATCTGCTTCATCACTGCGTTGTATGCAGCGCGAATCTGCTTAGATACAGCCTGCTCGTCGACATCATCGGAGACGAAGCGCTCCAGCAGCTGCCCCTCGACGTCCTCCATGTACTCGTTGGTGGCGTCATCTCGATCCTGCTTACCCGGGATCGTGAGCAGCTTGGCCAGCTTCTTAGCGGACTTCTTCTCGACTGCGTCAAAAATCTCATCACTGTATGCCGGGAACAGCGGGAACTCCTGCGTTTCCTTCGCTGCGCGCTCAGCCAGACCCTTCTGTGCCTCACACAGAACCTTGATGTGCGGCTTTGCTGCCTCGAGGCCAGCGGCGACGATGTCCTCGGTCGGTGCCGGTGCACCGTCAGCAATACGCTTGACGACGGTCTCCCCTGCTCCGGCCTCCACCATCATGATGGCGACATCTTCGACGTTCTTGCCGCGACGCTTGCGGGTAACGATACGGCCAGCGACAACCATCTCGAACAGAGCCTGCTCGTGCTGTTCCTCGGTCGGGAAAGCGACCCATGTACCCTCCGGGTGCTTGTCATCAGCAACAAGCGCGATACGGACGCCACCGACAGCGCCGGAAACCGGCAGCCCGGAAAGCTGAGTTGCAGCTGACGCGCCGTTGATTGCGACAACGTCGTAACGGTCCTGCGGATCCCAGGACATGACGGTGACGACAACCTGTACCTCGTTGCGCAGGCCCTTGACGAAGGTCGGGCGCAGCGGACGGTCAATCAGACGACATGCCAGGATGGCGTCGGTGGACGGGCGACCTTCACGGCGGAAGAACGAACCCGGAATCTTGCCCGCAGCGTACATACGCTCTTCAACGTCGACGGTCAACGGGAAGAAGTCAAAGCCCTCGCGGGGCTGGTTGGAAGCAGTGACGGTGGACAGGAGCATGGTCTCCTCGTCCAAGTAAGTGGTCACCGAACCATCGGCCTGACGAGCCAGCTGGCCCGTTTCAAAGCGAATGGTGCGGGTGCCGAAATCACCATTGTCGATAGTGGTAACGGCCTCGGTAATACCGAAATCCTCATCAAAGAAAAATTCAACAGCCTTGCTGTTGGCCATAGGTTTCTTACTCCTAGAAATAGCGGCGATCATCGATGTCGCCTTCATCAAATCGAGTGGACTTTGTTTGCGCCCAGCATTCTACCAGGTAACCCGGGAAGTTCTCGTATTGGGCGAGTCGGAGATTTCTCACTGTCACCTGGGTTTTACACCTACGCGGGGTTCTAGGAGTTTGCGGAGCGGGGGGCACTTATCGATGACTTCTCTTCACTCATCGATGGATTACCGTGTCTTGTCGACGAATTACCGTGTCTTATCGATGGTGCCCCGGCACTTATGCGCACGCTGTCGGTCAGCCCCCTCCACATGTCGATGAGGTATTCACTTGTGGCCACGCTACAGCGCATCGATGAGTGAATACCACAACGACAAGTGAGCAAAAAGACCCGCCGTGAGCTTCCATCCAATGGAAACCCAAACGGCGGGTCTAAAAGCTTAAAAGCCTTGAATTAACAGAGCAACTTACACCAATGAAGCTCTGACAAACAGGACCTTAAGGGAAATCTTAGCGACGCAGACCAAGGCGCTCGATCAGCTTACGGTAGCGCTCAACGTCGTTGTCCTGCAGGTACTGCAGCAGGCCCTTGCGGCGACCGACCAGCAGCAGCAGACCACGACGAGAGTGGTGATCGTGCTTGTGGAACTTCAGGTGCTCGGTCAGCTGACGAATACGAGCGGTCAGCAGTGCAACCTGAGCCTCCGGGGAACCGGTGTCGGTCTCGTGCAGGCCGAACTCCTTGAGGATCTCAGCCTTTTCTGCAGTGTTCAAAGCCATGTAAATCTAACTCCTTGAATCAAATTATGGTCGTTTTTTCAGTCCACATTCTCGGCTTTCCCGGAACTAAACAGCTTTTGGCAGCTGATTCCTCGCAACTGCTTGTGGACCGCAGTCACAGCCAGCGTTTTACTTTAACAGCTAATCGGTCTTTGCCAAAATGGCCTCGGTGTCTACTACGTCCTGGTTCATCCGGTCAATGAGCTCCTCGACCGAGTCGAACTTCTCCATTCCGCGAATCCGATCGACAAACTCAACCTGCCCGGCGGCGCCGTAGAGGTCCGCGTGACGGTCAATCACGTAGGCCTCGACCGTTCGATCAGTGTCTCCAAAGGTCACATTAGTGCCCACCGACACGGCTGCTGGGTAGCGCACCCCAAACTCGATATCGCCCTTCGGGTCCGGCTCCGGGCGGGCTGCCGTCGGCTGAGCCGTAAACCATGCCGCGTAGACACCATCAGCCGGGACTGCCAAGCCCTCGGCGAAGTCAATATTGGCGGTCGGAAAGCCCAGCTGCGCTCCCCCACGCCCCTGACCGGGAATAACGTCACCATCGACACGGTAGAAGTACCCGAGACACGAGGCGGCTGCGGACACCGCTCCGTCGGCAAGCAAACCGCGAATACGTGTCGACGAAACGCGTTCGGTCGAATCCGCGGCAGTGACGTCGAGGAGGTCGACGATGGTGACGTCGACCCCACACTTCCGGCCGTGCTCCGGCATAGTCTCGGCGGTGCCCGCGGCCTTCTGCCCATAGGTGAAGTTCTGGCCAACAAAGACGGCCTGTGCATTCAGCTTGTCGCGGATAACGGTGCGTACAAAGTCTTCTGGGGGGATGCTGGAGAAGTTCTTGTCGAAGGGCACGACGAGCATGGCATCAATTCCCTCCGCCTCTGCCAGCTCGGCACGACGGGACACGGTGGACAGTGCCGGCGGCACCTTATCCGGGGCAAACAGCGCTACGGGGTTGGGGTCGAAAGTCATCAACAGCGACTTCACGCCACGAGCGCGAGCGTCACTGACTGCAGCAGCTATCAGGCGCTTATGTCCTAGATGAATACCATCGAACACTCCGATGGTTACGACCGTGTCCCCCAGGTCTTCGGGTGCATTGTCCAAGCCATACCAAATCTCCACAAAGAGCTAGTGTAACTGGTCACCGTTTAACACACCGCATATAGCGCAACATAGGATTGCGTCTATGACCGACTTCGATCCGATTGCAGACTCCGGCATTGTCATCGTCGACAAGCCCCAAGGCTGGACAAGCCACGATGTAGTGGGCAAACTCCGTCGAATCTTCCGCACCAAGAAGGTCGGCCACTCCGGCACCCTCGACCCAATGGCCACCGGTGTGCTCGTCCTCGGCATCGGCCGTGGCACGCGTTTCCTACCGCATGTCCACGCGGACACGAAGTCCTACCAAGCCACCATTCGGCTCGGCGCTGCCACACTTACCGACGACGCCGAAGGCGAGTTGCTCTCCGAATCGTCAGCGGCATCGGTGACCGATGAAATGGTTCGAGAGGAAATTGCGAAGTTCACCGGCACGATCATGCAAAAACCTGCGGCGGTATCCGCAGTGAAGATTGACGGTGTCCGCGCCTACGAGCGCATCCGCCGTGGCGAGAAGGTCGATATCCCAGCGCGCCCGGTGACAATCACCCGCTATGAGGTTCTGGACATCCGCCACGACTCCGATCCTTCCCGTCCCGGGGAGTGCATCGATATCGACGTGGAGGTCGACTGCTCTGCCGGCACTTTCATCCGAGCATTAGCTCGTGACTTGGGGGATGCACTGGGAGTCGGTGGTCATCTCACCGCTCTACGACGTACTGCCGCCGGCGTTTTCACTATTGAAGAAGCATTGACTATCGACGAGCTCACAGCGAAAGCCGAGCAATTCGACACCGCCAATCCAGAAATTGCGGAGATGCGACGCCCCCTTCCGGAGCGCGCCGCTTCCTTGCTGCCGATGAGTCTGGACGCGGCCTGCCTGCGTTGCTTTGATACCCGCGAAATTACTGAACAGCAGGCGGCTGATTTGGCTCAGGGCAAGTGGCTGGAGCCAATCGGAAAACCTGGAGTCTATGCGGCGGTGTCTCCAACGGGAAAGGTCCCGGCGCTGCTCACAGAATCCGGCAAACGGGCCAAGACGGTCTTCGTGGTACGCCCGGCCACGCTGTAGCTACTTCTCAAGGCTTTTAAGACTGCTCGAGCCACACCGCGGTGGCAACGATGCCTGCACCGCGAGCCCAGAAGCCCTTTACTCCTCGGAAGGCGTCGGGAATCTCACGGTGAAATGTTAGCTGTAGAGGTCCGCCTGCGAGTCCTCGGGAAAAACCTCGCGCTGCTATCCGTCTCTTCCTCGGTTGCACGGAAACTTCGTCGAAGTCTAGCCACTGCCCGAGTATCGGCTCCCAGAGTTTGTACACTGATTCCTTGGCGCTAAATTGCACCAGCGGATCCAGGCGAGCTTCGTCAGTGCGCAAGACTGCATCGATGATTCCTAACTCTAGAGTCTGCTCGACCTCGACATCGATGCCAATCCCCTGCAGCTGTTCAGCGCTCGCGGACACAGCTGCCACGGCCCCGTCGCAGTGGCTAATTGACCCCACGACTCCTCGCGGCCACAGCGGCGCTCCGGTGGTCGACATTCCAATCCCACCTGGGGCAGGCTCTCCTAGCCGTCGCAACGTCTCATGCGCAGCGAGGCGCCCTCGGGTGAAATCACGGATTCGAACAGGTGCTGCACTATCCGGCAGGCTCAATTCAGCAGTACGGAGCTGCTGCAATTCCGCATCACTAAAAGGACGCTCGGCATTGGAGTCAATGACCAGCCGGCTACCGGCGGGTAAATGCCCGGCCAGGTACTCCTCGACGTCGGCAAGCACACTCATGCGCTGATGCCGTACCATTTCTCTCCACGGAAACGGGTAGCGACAAAGATGAGTCGCAGAATCATGAATGCCAAGAGACCGCACCATACGCCGGTCAGCCCCCAGCCAAATGCCTGAGCCAGCCAGACCGGTGGGAGGAATCCGCACAGGACCGCGCTAACGGTGGCGTTACGGAGGAAGGCTGCGTCGCCGGCGCCGAGCAACACGCCATCGAGCGCGAAGACGACACCGCCGATAGGAATCATTGCGACAAGAATCCACCATGGTCCGGCGGTGACTGCGTCAATCACGCCTATGGAGTCGGTAAAAATGCGGACGATACTGGCATTACCCACTGCGAAGACGGCCGCTAGGCCGAGAGCAATGACGCTTGACCAGACAGTAACTCGCTTGCCAGTCCAGCGGGCAACGGCCGTGGAGCTACCGCCCAACGCTGCACCGACGAGCGTCTGTGCAGCAATCGCTAACGAGTCGAGCACCAACGAGATCAGATTCCACAGTTGCAGCATGACCTGGTGCCCACCTAGCGTGGTCGGCCCAACGCGGCCAGCAACCGCCGCGGCAGAGAGGAACGCTACCTGGAAGGACAAGGAGCGAACGATGAGATCGCGACCGAGGACCAGCTGGCTTTTGATAATGGCGCCACTCGGGCGCATGGAGAGCTTGCGGTTAGAGCACTCTTTGAAAAGACTGCGGAGGAACAGCCCGCCGGTAATCAATTCGCCGAAAAGAACGGCCATTGCAGAGCCCTCGAGACCGAAGGCGCGGACCAGAGGCACAATCACAATGGCGGCCGGAACAAGGCCTGAGAGCACAAATAGCAGCGGCGAGCGGGTGTTTTGGATACCTCGTAACCAACCATTTCCAGCCTGCGCAATCAACGTCAGCGGAATGGCGAAAGCAGCAACTCGCAACCATTGCCCGGCATCATGAGCGACCTCCGGATGAGGAGCTAACCAACCGGTAAATACCGGTGCCAACCCCACGATGATGGCAAAAAGGCTAAGGCCCACAAAGATGGCGACCCATGTCGCTTGCAGTCCCTCTTCGACCGCCTCGTCCACGTTGCCCCTGCCAAAGGCTCGTGCTGATCGGGCAGTCGTGCCGTAAGCCAAGAAAGTAAGCTGCGTAGTCACCACGGAAAACACCGTCGAACCAGCGGCCAGTGCAGCTAGTTGGACAGCGCCGAGCCGACCAATGACGGCCGTGTCCAGCAGCACATAGAGTGCGGGCGCGGCAAGAACGCCCAACGCTGGCAGCGCAAGCGAAACGATTGCGCGAAGGCTGACATCTGACTTTGCACTGTGCCCAGTTCGCTCTATGCCAGTTTGCTCAATCTCAGTGCGCTCCTGAGTTTCTCGCGAGTCCGACAATCCCCTAGGCCTCGCTTGTGCCTCGGCGTGCCTGGGCTGCGACATCGCTGGTGTCCAGGATGGCTTGCAGCAGCTCATCCTTGCTGCAATCGCGAGTCAGACCGGCTGCGCGCTCGTGGCCACCGCCGCCAATTTCCAGGGCGACCTGGGAGACATCGACAAGCTCGCGAGAACGCAGCGAGACCGCCCACTGGCCTGGCTCATACTCCTTAAGTACCGCACAGACATCGGCCGCATTGGTCGTACGCACAATGTCCACGACCGATTCAATCTCATCGTGGCCAACTTCGGCGGTCTGGTCGTACTCAATGACGACGTGGATTAGGCCTGCGCCGTCGCCCCACTCGGGCACCAATGTCGCGGTGGAAAGCACCGTGCCCAGGAACGGCAGGTAGGCAAACGGATGCTCTTCCAGCAGCTGTGCACCAATCGTGCGCGGATCGAGCCCCTTATCCAGCAGGCGCGCCGCTGCAGTGTGCATGCGAGAACGGCCGAACTGGAACGACGCGGTATCCGTCAACAGCCCGGCGTAGAGAGCATGAGCCATCGGCGTGGTCAGCTTGATACCCCAGACACCAAAGAAGTCCAGGAGCACCATGGTCGAGGACTCTGCGAGTTCATCAATCATGTTGACGGACCCAAAGCGAGTGTTGGTCGCGTGATGGTCAACATTGATAACGCGATCGGAGGCCATCACGCGATCTTCGAGCGCACCGAGACGCCCCGGGCTTGCGCAGTCGACAGTCACCCACGTGTCAATGTCTTCATCCAGGTCCGTGTACTCGACGAAGCGTTCCCATCCGGGGATGGTCAGCAGCGACTTGGCAGGCAAATCGCTCTCACCGTAGCTGGCGACAGCCGAAATGCCACGCTGTACAAGTGCCATGACCATAGCAGACGCGGCACCAATCGCATCCGCATCGGGGTGAACATGGGCAATGACGCCGACTTTCTTAGCGTCGGCAAGCATATCCTGCATCTGCTGAATCGGCTTGGACATGCGGCGATTAATCGCCTGGGAAAGCTGGTGAGCTGCCTGCTCCTGAGCCTGCGGAGAAGTGGTCACGTGGGTGCCCCTTTCATCGATAGATGTGGCCGGTGGAGAGTTTTACTCCTCGTCGCGGTATGGGTTGGCATCGCCTGCGGGCTTTGCGTTTCTGGCCTGCTCAGCCAATTCCGCGTCGCGCGCGCGAGTCTTATCAAGCAGCGCCTCAAGGTGCGCGGAAATTTCCGGCACCGTGTCAACCTCAAAAGCCAGCGTCGGTGTGTAGCGCACACCGGTGCCACGACCGACTAGGGAACGCAGCTGCCCCTTCGCCTTTTCCAGCGCTGCTGCTGCCGACTCGTAGTCCGGTTCCTCGTCGAGCGTACGTCCGCGCACAGTGTAAAAGACTGTGGCGTCGTGCAAATCGCCGGTGACGCGGCAGTCGGTGATAGTCACGAACTCCAGACGCCGGTCCTTAATCTCACGCTCAATTGCGCTGGCGACAATCTCCTGAATACGCTTGGACAGCCTGCGCGCGCGTGCTGGATCTGCCATTTTCGGCTACTCCCTATCTATCTATATCTGTGCGCAACCATTCGTAGCTAGACCCCATATAGCGTGAGGCCTGAAGTGCCCCTTCGCTGACAAACACCCATTTGGAATCCGGCAAAAACGGTTCAATACAAAGGACTGCTAATACTAACACGCAAAACACTACTCAACTTCGAACCGCATTTTTCGCGACTTCACCTAAGCCCGTCTACCGGGTGCAGTCACTTGCTTCGCCGCACGCTCGCCCTTTGTTATTAACCCATTAATCATCACGACAACACTGCCACCACCATCGATGTCATCGACGGCATGGGGAGTCGCTACTACGGAATTGCGCAGCTGAAACGCAGCCTACCCGTACGCTCTTAACGGCGCTCCACGAAGCTGTACATCGGTAACCCATTAACATGAGAACAGTCAGACAGTGAACCCATCACGCTGTCCTGCAATGGTGTTTCTCCCTCGATACCAAAAATCCATTTAACCGCAGCATTACCTAGCTCCAGCGGATGAAAAAGATAACTTACCTCACCGTTTTTATCCTTGGGCGCCACGCTGCCATGGGTTTGTTCCCATTCAGTCACATACGTCGGATGTAGTACCTCGACGTGTTCACCATTAGCGAACGGTACCTCGAAATCCAACAGCCTTCCCGAACTGAAAAACCGCTGCATGTCAAAATCATAGTCTTCGCAGCTTGCCCCTAATTCTCTGGTGGGAGTCTTATAGTGGCACAAATCGACAACACTATTGATGCACAGTGACCAACTTGCACGAGGATCATTCGCCAACGCTGCGTCCTCAATAAGGTCGTATACGTTGTTGGTCCCGAAAAGCAGCGTTGGCCCAAACGCTACGCAAAAAGGCGCTCCCCGAAGGGAGCGCCTTATCAAAGTTCACGCAGTGTTTAGCCTACGTTGCTACGTGCGCGGAACCTCGACCATCTCGTAGACCTCGATAACGTCGTCCACCTGGATGTCCGGGTAAGACAGCACCATACCGCACTCGTAACCGGCTGCCACCTCGGTAGCATCGTCCTTCTCTCGCTTCAGCGACTCGATAGTCGCCGAATCCGTAATGACGTTGCCGTCACGAACCAGGCGAGCCTTCGCGTTGCGGCGGACCTTGCCGGACTCGACCATACAGCCGGCGATGAGGCCAACTGCGGAGGACTTGAAGATGGCGCGAATCTCTGCACGACCAATCTCCTTCTCCTCGTAGACCGGCTTGAGCATGCCCTTCAGAGCAGCCTCGACATCCTCGATAGCACGGTAAATCACCGTGTAGTAGCGGATGTCAACGCCCTCAGCGTTGGCAACCTCTGTGGCCTTACCCTCGGAGCGAACGTTGAAGCCGATGATGACTGCGTCAGACGCAGCAGCCAGCGTGACGTTGGTCTGAGTAACAGCACCGACACCACGGTCGATGATGTTCAGTGCGACCTCGTCGTCGACCTCGATCTTGAGCAGGGCTTCTTCCAGTGCCTCGACGGTACCGGCGTTGTCGCCCTTCAGGATCAGGTTGAGGGTGTTGGTCTCCTTCAGGATCTCGTCCAGGTTCTCCAGGGAGACGCGCTTGCGACGACGTGCCTGCAGTGCATTACGACGACGTGCGTCGCGGCGGTCTGCAATCTGGCGGGCCGTACGATCCTCGTCAACGACCAGGAGGTTGTCACCAGCACCCGGTACGGAGGTCAGGCCGAGCACCTGAACCGGACGGGAAGGACCGGCCTCATCGACGTCGTTGCCGTACTCATCGACCATGCGGCGAACACGACCATATGCGTCACCGACAACGATGGAGTCACCGACGCGCAACGTACCGCGCTGAACGATAACGGTTGCCACCGGACCACGGCCGCGGTCAAGGTGAGCCTCAATGGCGACACCCTGAGCGTCCATATCCGGGTTCGCGCGCAGATCCAACGACGCGTCGGCAGTCAACAGCACTGCTTCGAGAAGCTGATCGATGTTGAGGCCCTGCTTAGCGGAGATATCGACGAACATAGTGTCGCCGCCCCACTCTTCGTCAGTGAGACCGTATTCAGTCAGCTGACCACGAATCTTCTGCGGATCTGCAGTTTCCTTATCAATCTTGTTGACTGCAACGACAATCGGCACATCAGCGGCCTTGGCGTGGTTAATAGCCTCAACCGTCTGCGGCATGACGCCGTCATCAGCTGCAACAACCAGAATCGCGATATCGGTCGACTTGGCACCACGAGCACGCATGGCGGTAAACGCCTCGTGACCAGGGGTATCCAAGAAGGTAACCTTGCGCTTCTCGCCGTCGAGCTCCACCGGCACCTGGTAGGCACCGATGTGCTGGGTAATACCACCGGACTCGTGGCCACCAACGTTGGCCTTACGAATCGTGTCCAACAGGCGCGTCTTACCGTGGTCGACGTGACCCATCACAGTTACCACTGGCGGGCGCTGTTCCAGGTCCTCATCGTCGCCCTCATCCTCACCGAATTGGAGGTCGAAGGATTCAAGCAGTTCGCGGTCCTCATCCTCTGGCGAAACAACCTGGACCTTGTAATCCATCTCGTCGCCGAGCAGCTGCAGGGTCTCGTCGGATACCGATGCAGTTGCCGTAACCATTTCACCGAGGTTGAACAATGCCTGAACCAGTGCTGCGGCATCGGCATTGATCTTCTCAGCGAAGTCGGACAACGATGCGCCGCGTGCGAGGCGAATGGTCTTGCCCTTACCGTTAGGCAGCTTGACGCCACCCACCACGGATGGTGCCTGCATTGCCTCGTACTCGTTGCGCTTCTGACGCTTCGACTTGCGTCCGCGACGCGGGGCGCCTCCTGGCCGCCCGAATGCGCCTGCAGTTCCACCGCGACGTCCGCCGCGACCACCGCGCGGTCCACCACCCGGACCACCTGGGCCGCGACCACGGCCGCCGAAGCCACCGCCACCACCACCGCGGCTTGCCTTTGCAGGCATCTGTCCCGGGTTCGGGTGCGAAGGCATCATCGCCGGAGTCGGGCGATTGCCTCCCGGCTTATTACCGCGGCCCTGTCCACCTTGCGGACGCGGGCCACCTTGACGTGCTCCTGGCTTCGGCCCCGGACGGCCGTTTCCACCCTGCGGGCGAGGGCCACCCTGGCGTCCACCCGGCTTCGGACCCGGACGGCCAGGACCGCCCTGCGGACGCGGCATGTTGGACGGCCGCGGTGCCGGACGGGACGATCCGCCGGTCGAGAATGGGTTGTTCGCCACACGCGGTGCGCGTGCGCCTGGCTTCGGCCCCGGCTTCGGGCCAGCAGGCTTCGGCGGGCGTGGCATTTCCTGTCCCGGCTTCGGCGAACGGGACGGTGCTGCTGGCTTGGCACCCGGCTTTGCCGCCGCTGGTGCAGCCGGCTTGGCACCTGGCTTTGTAGCTGGCTTGGCACCCGGCTTTGCCGCCGCTGGTGCAGCCGGCTTGGCACCTGGCTTAGCTGCTGGCTTGGCACCCGACTTAGCAGCAGGCTTAGCTGCAGCCTTCGTAGCTGGGGCCTGTGCAGACGCGTCAGCACCTGCACCAGCATTCTTCTCTTCGTAGACCTTCTTCATCTTCCTGACGACGGGTGGTTCCACCGTCGAAGAAGCGGTCTTAACAAACTCGCCCTGAGCCTTCAGCTCGGCGAGTAGTTCCTTGCTGGTGACCCCGAGCTGCTTAGCGAGCTCATGGACACGTAGCTTTCCGGACACTGCTCTCCTCACTAGTGGGGGCCGAGCAGCGCCCGATGGCGGATTCGTCCGCGCACCGAGAGCGCCTGCAGGGCTCCCTCTTATCTATTGCCGTTCATCGCTGATGCTTCATCGTGTGCTCATCAGTGTTCAGGTCTTTCTGGTGTCATTTTTCCTGCCTCCCTGCTTAGCGACACGCACATCGTCAGCGGGGGCGAAAACCTCCGCCACTTCGTAGTGCGTGGCGATAAACTGTTTAACCGGAAACGCATCTACCTGCGTAGATACCTTCAGTGCGCGGCCAAATGCACGGCGCTTGTCGGCGATCTCCCAAGCTTTTAGTGTTGGGGTAATCCAGGCACCTCGTCCCTGCATCCGA
Organism: Corynebacterium sp. HMSC074C05; assembly: GCF_001838325.1. Lineage (NCBI taxonomy): Bacteria > Bacillati > Actinomycetota > Actinomycetes > Mycobacteriales > Corynebacteriaceae > Corynebacterium > Corynebacterium sp. HMSC074C05. Next base: position 236,421 of record NZ_KV836292.1, on the reverse strand, counting down.
CGACGCGGATCAGCAACGACGGCTACTGAGCCATCTGAACGGGTGGTAGCGACAATGCGCAGCAGCTCCGAGCAATTGCGACGCTGCTTAGTTGCAATACAGGTACGTGTGGGTGCAGGTGTATGAGTTGTCGAATTCGGGTTTGTCACCCGCGAAGCCGTCATACTCCTGACGCACCCACCTTCCTGCTAAGAGATTCAGCGCGAAAATTCGCATAGGAAAATCACGCCTTGTCGTTTGGCCACTTCCCAGCATAACCCGAAAAGGCGGAAAAGTGCCAACCCCCCCCTAGGCACTTTCCCGCCACTTTCGCAACCGCTGGGACGCTGACGTTGCGTCTACTCCGCGTCGGAGTGGATATCGATTCGCCAGCCGGTCAGACGAGCCGCCAGACGGGCATTCTGTCCCTCCTTGCCGATAGCAAGCGAGAGCTGGTAGTCGGGCACCACAACATGTGCACGGCGCTCATCCATGTCCAAAATCTTGACACTAACGACCTTGGCTGGCGCCAGCGAGTTACCAACGAACTTCGCCGGATCCTCGTCGTAGTCGATGATGTCAATCTTCTCGCCCTTGAGCTCATTCATAATCGAGCTCACACGCTGACCGCGCGGCCCGATGCAGGCGCCCTTAGCGTTGAGCCCCTTGACCGTGGGACGTACAGCAACCTTGGTGCGGTGACCAGCCTCGCGTGCAATCGAAATCAATTCCACTGCCCCATCGGCAACTTCCGGAACTTCAAGTTCGAAGAGCTTACGAATGAGCTCCGGGTGCGTGCGTGACAGGTGAATCGCAACGCCCCGCGGTGTCTTGTTCACACCGACGACGTAGCACTTGATGCGGTCACCGTGCTTGAGTTCCTCACCTGGCAGCTGCTCAGCCGGCATCAGAATACCGTCGCGACCATTGGCCTCCGAACCGATGTGGACGACGACAATGCCCTTTTCATTGGCATAGACATCGCGCTGGACCACGCCGGAAATGACCTGGTTAGACAGGTCTGCGTATTCGTCGAGAACCTTGTCGCTTTCCGCATCCCGCAGACGCGAAAGGATGGTCTGACGAACGGCGAATGCAGCGGTACGCTCAAAGTCCTCCGGAGTGTCGTCCCATTCGGAGATGAGATTGCCCTCGTCGTCTCGCTCCTGAGCAAAGACTATGACGTCACCGGTCTCACGGTCGATTTCGACGCGCGCATACTGTGCCGGTGCGGTGGTACTACGGTAGCTTTCACGCAATGCCCGGGCGACCAGTCCCAGCATTTCGTCGAAAGGAATACCCTTTTCCCTTTCCAAGGTTCGCAGGGCAGCTAATTCAATCTTCACTTGTTATCCTCCAGCCTGGTCAAGGCATCGTCATAGTCTAGTCCCGCAAAATCTTTCTCGGCTGCGGGCGGATTAGAGAATTCAACTTGTACCACTGCACGGGCCACATTGGTTAATTGGACACGCTGACCAACAGCCTTCAACCGCCCCTTTGGCCCTTTAGAGGTGACGAGAATGACGGATTCTTCATCCGGCGACAGCGCACCAATGCGGGCTGCAATCGCGGAACCGTCGGCAAGCGAAATTTCCGCAATGCGACCACGGTTACGGCGCCAGTGCCGTGGCTGGGTCAGCGGTGCGTCAATACCAGGAGTGGAGACTTCCAAGGTGTAGCCCTGAGCGCCGAAGTCGGCTTCGCCACGTGCCTCCGCGGCATCCAGAGCGGAAGATACTTCATGCGTGGCCTGTTCCAGAACATCGAGGTCAGGACGCTCATCTGCGTCAACCAACACAATGACCTGTGACTTTGCGCCGGCGCGAACGACCTTGACATCTTCCACATCCAGGCCGATTTGTGCGAGCGCCGGGCTCACAAACTGTTCAATTTTCTCGGGTGCGGGTATCGCCATAGTCGTAGAGTCTACAGGTCAAGTGCTAGGAATTGCGCACCTGGGAACTATCCACGCACCGCATTGATACAAAGTGCCGCCCGCCGTGGCACCATAGTGAGGTGACTGTTGAACCTCCCGCCCCCAGTTCTGCTTCCGCATCGCGTCGCACTCGTACTCTCTCGCGCCGTGGCTTCCTCGCTGCTGCCCTCGCCGTGGGGTCACTTCCCGCGCTTTCCGCGTGCTCGCATCTGGTGGCACCACGCCCGGATTACGCCATTGAGGTTCTCCACGCGTTGGCGGCGCGCGATGCACATTCGCTTATCGACGCCAATCCTGACCTCGCAGCTGTGCGCTCCGCGCAGGTTACCGAACTGGATAAGGAAATCACACGCGCCTGCGGCACCCACAAGGACGGTAAACCTGTCAATGAATGTGGCTCAGACGTAGCAGTCCCAGGATCCCTGGCTACCGGTGTCGATGCGAAATTACTGCTCACGGACTCGCGAAACAATCCCGTACTGGCAAAGGCCCTGGATTCACGCACTGCATTGCGGGAGGAGCATACTGCACGCCTTGCCACGGCTATCGATGGCGGTATGGTCCTCGCACTGCGTGCTGCGGGCGCTGAGTGGGAGGAGCTTGTCCCATTGATTCCCAGTGACAGGGATGAAATTTCGGGTGCCGAAGAACAGATGACTAAGGCACTGCAAGCCGAATACATGATGATTTACGGTGTCGGCGTCGCCGCACCACGTGTCGGAGGCGATACCACTACTGCTCTTTTGGCTCGTGGCGAGCGCCACCGTATTTTGCGCGATCGTGCCCGGCTAATTTTGGAGGATTCCGACGTTGAGGTGCCGGAGAGCGCACCTGGCTATATGCCGGAAGATGCTCCTTCACCGGATACGGCACCCGTCGATTACATGATTGCGTTGGAGCGCTATTGCGCCCAGGCGTGGGAAGACGTATTGCTCGCTGCCAATAACCCTCGGATGCGTATGTTCGCACTGCAGGCAGCTGGCGTGGCTGCCGCCGGAGCGGCAGCGCTAGGTGGCAACAACTTGGAGCCGCTGCCGGGACTCTAAGCCTTGCGAACCAGCTCCGCGACGTGAGCTGCAATGCCGTCAGCGGCGACCTCGTCGGTCTCGTTGGTCAGGCGGTTACGCAGCTCCACCTTGCCGTCCGCGTAGCCACGGCCAAAGATGACCACAAACGGCATACCCAGCAACTCAGCGTCCTTGAACTTCACACCGGGGCTGACCTTCGGACGGTCGTCGAAAAGCACCTCAATGCCCTGCTGACTGAGGTCTTCCGCCAGCCGTTCAGCGGCCTCAGCTGCTTCGGCGTTCTTACCGGCCACAGCGATGTGAACCTTGTACGGTGCTGCGGCAACTGGCCACTTCAGACCCTTTTCATCCAACTGCTGTTCTGCGAGGACAGCGACCAGACGGGACACACCAATGCCGTAGGACCCCATCGTCGGACGAGCACGCTTACCGTTGACATCGAGGATGTCAATTTCAAAGGCGTTGGTGTACTTGCGGCCCAACTGGAAAATGTGACCAATCTCGATGCCGCGCTCAATCTTTAGCGTGCCGTGCCCCTCCGGAGCCGGGTCGCCGTCACGCACCTCTGCGACATCGCAAATACCGTCAATCTGGAAGTCCCGGCCAGCGACCACATCGACGATGTGCTTGCCTTCCTCGTTGGCTCCCGTAATCCAATTCGTGCCCTCCGCTACGCGTGGGTCAGCTAGGACCTTCACGCCGTAATCAGCGAGCCCCTGCGGGCCGACGTAGCCTTTGACCAGGAAGTCGTTGGCTGCGAAGTCCTTGTCCTCTAACAAGCGAACCTCGCCCGGTTCGAATGCGACTTCGAGACGCTTTTCATCGACCTCACGGTCACCGGGAACCAGGATTGCGGTCAGCTGTTCCGGCAGGGCGTTGCCCTCCTTATCGACCTTCTTCGGGTCGACGGCGACGAGAACGCACTTCAAAGTATCGGCAGCGGTGACCTCGCGTCCGAGGTCCACGCCATTGGCCCAATCAACAAGCGCTGCAATGGTGGTGCAGTTCGGAGACTCGTAAACCTTCGCCTCCGGCTGTCCCTCAATCGGCTGCGGTTCGACTGCCGGGATTCTCACGGCTTCAACGTTGGCGGCGTACTCACCGTCGGTGGAGACTACGAAGGAGTCTTCGCCATTTTCGCTAACAGCCAGGAACTCCTCGGAGGCCGAACCGCCCATAGCGCCGGAGGTGGCGTGGCAGATTTCGTACTTAATGCCCAGCCGGTCAAAAATTCGCTGGTAGGCACCGCGGTGCAGCTGATAAGAATTCTCCAGCCCCTCGTCGTCCATGTCGAAGGAGTAGGAGTCCTTCATCACGAACTCGCGGCCACGCAGAATACCCGCGCGCGGGCGGGCCTCGTCGCGGTACTTGGTCTGAATCTGGAACAGCGTTGTCGGGAAATCCTTGTAGGAGCTGAAAAGATCCTTGACAGCCAGTGCGAACATCTCTTCGTGCGTCGGCCCCAGCAGGTAGTCCGCGCCCTTGCGATCCTTCAGACGGAACAGCTCGGGGCCATATTCGGTCCACCGATTCGTCGCCTCGTACGGTTCACGCGGGAGCAGTGCAGGGAATGCCAGCTCCTGTGCGCCAATGCCTTCCATCTCCTCGCGCACAACCTTCTCTACGTTGCGCAGAACCTTCAAGCCCAGTGGCAGCCAGGAGTACACACCAGGGGCAGTTCGCCGGATGTAGCCGGCACGGACGAGCAGCTTGTGGCTAGGAACCTCGGCGTCAGCAGGATCCTCGCGCAGTGTGCGGAGGAACAGCTGGGACATTCGCGTAATCATGAATGCTGATTTTACCCGTCGATCATTCTTCGCAACATGCGGGGCATTACTATGGTGCCCATGCTCGTAGTCCTACCCCCATCTGAAACCAAAGCCACTGGTGGCAGCCATCCCGCAGTGGACTTTTCCTCGCTGAGCTTCGGCTCCCTCAACCCCATCCGCGAGCGCATTGCAGCCGATCTCGTGGCGTTAAGTGCGAACAGGGAAGCCGCGATGGAAACACTGAAACTGGGGCCACGTCTCGCTGACGAAGTCACAGCTAATGCTGCGCTCCTAGAGTCTCCGACCATGCCGGCTCTCGAGCGTTATACCGGGGTGCTCTACGACGCACTCTCCCCCAGCGACCTGCCGGAAACCGGCCGTGCTCGACTCGCCATCGGGTCAGCGCTCTTCGGCGTCATTGGCGGGGACGACCTCATCCCCCGCTACCGTCTGTCTGGCACGGTCAAGCTCCCCTTCGCGGATCAGCCTGCCGACGCAGCTCCCACGATGAAGCGTCGCTGGGGCACCGCCATCACCGAGGCTCTCAATGATGTCGACTTCCTCATCGACCTTCGTTCCGGCACCTACGCCAATTTGGGCAAAGTCAAGACCGCGACAACGATGACCGTACTCACCGCAGAGGGTAAAATCGTCAGCCACTTCAACAAGCACTACAAGGGCCTATTTGCCCGCGCCATCGCCCTTTCCGACACGGCACCGACTTCCCCCACAGAGGCCGTCGATATCGCGCGCGCCGCAGGATACGACGTCTCGCTTGACGACGGCACCCTCATCTTCCGCGTCCCGGAAAACTAAATGTCGTCGTTGTAGCGCTTCCGACCTGCCACAATGGCAGCAATGAGCGCAATGACAGCGATGAAAATGCTATCGTATCGCGAGCCTTCTCCGCCGAGGAGAAGGAGGCGGAAGATGATCATGGCTCCGAGGTAGAACACCAGGAAGGTCGCAGCGCCCATCCAGATAGCGCTACGCAGCTGATCGTCGGCAAGCAGTCGGGTAACAAACCCTGCCTTTTGCTGCTGTGGCTCACGCTTCTTCGACTTGTTGTTGCTCGACCTGTCGTTCTTACTCATCGCCCTCATCCAGACCGGCGACTTCACCGATGACGATAACGGCGGGCGGTTTGATTGCCTCTTCGACCATTCTCTCGCCGAGCTCGCCGAGTGTGCAGCGTAGGGATCGCTGATTCGGCAGCGTACCGTCCTGGATGACCGCTGCCGGAGTCTTCGGGCTGCGGCCGGCCTTCATCAGAGCCTCGGCAATCTTCGGCCCGTTCTTAACTCCCATAATGATGGCAATAGTGCCGTGCATGCGGCCAAGCGCATCCCAATTGACTAGCGAAGTCTTGTGCCCCGGTGGGACGTGACCGGACACGACAGTGAATTCGTGGTTGACGCCACGCATGGTAACTGGGATGCCAATCGTCCCCGGTACCGCCAGCGCCGAGGTGATACCCGGCACAACTCGAACCGGTACCCCTGCCTTCTGCAGCTCCTGAAGCTCTTCGAAACCGCGGCCGAAGATGTACGGATCGCCACCTTTGAGCCGGACCACAAAGTAGCCCTCGCGGGCACGATGAACTAGCAGTTCATTGATGCGCTCCTGAGCCATGGCGCGACCGTAAGGAAGCTTGCCGGCATCAATAATCTCGACATCCGGCTCCAAGTCACCGAGCAGCGACAGTGGACCGAGGTGGTCTGCAACGACGACGTCGGCAAGCCGGAGCAGGCGACGCCCCTCAACGGTAATCAGACCAGGATCGCCCGGGCCACCGCCTACGAGTGCGACCTGCCCAGCGAGATCCCCAGCGCGCGACGCGCGACGGCCGGTCAGTGCCACAGGAGTAAGCGGGCTGGATGTCCCGGTTTCATCGTCGACGAGAATACCTCGGCGGTGTCCCTCGAGTGTCACCTCACGCAGCACCGACTCGTCACAGCAGACCATGAGAGCCTTGCCCCAGCTCATCGCCTCGGTAAAACCAGTGCGGGTCAAACTAATACGGCCGTCTGCAGCCCAGGCCTCAATCGCAGTTGTTACTTCCCCACCCTCACACACAGTGACATCAGCGCCAGAGTCCAACAACCGAGGAATCACGCGCTCTGCAGCCGTGGAACCGCCAATCACCAACACGCCGTAGTCTTTGAGAAGCAAACTCATAGCTAATACTTTACCCGGCGCACGAAGCAACAAAGCGACTGACGTTCCCCGGCGCACCAACCGGATGAACATGCAGGTAACCGGCATGAATCCGCCCAGACTCGGAAACGAAGCCGTCGCGAACTGTCTCGCCTTGGTATCCACGCCAACCCCAGGCGGGTTGCCACCCGGCCGCAGCAGCGACACTTGCGGTGTCATCAGTGAGCGCTGTCTTGTGGAACTCGTGACCGCGCACGCGCGTACCTACCGGGCACAATGCGGAATCAGTCAGAGCCACAGCCTCCCGGTACCCCAACTTCAACCGTGCCATGTGCGCTCGCCCCGGGATGATGCCACACATACGGCGCCCACCGAGATCTTCA
>NZ_KV836292.1:151910-229069 GCF_001838325.1 Corynebacterium sp. HMSC074C05 | reverse complement strand
GCCCACCGAGATCTTCAAGCAGCCAGAGCAGCCCCGCACATTCGCCGTGAATCAGTGCGCCATCGTCGGCGGCCTGCCGTAGATCCCGGCGAATGTCATCGCGAACAGACAGCGCATCAGCATGCTCTTCCGGGAATCCACCGGGCACGATGTAGCCTTCGGCTTCCGGCAGTTCGTCAACCAATGGGTCAAAATCCACGACGTCGGCTCCAGCAGCCCGCAATAGCTCACGGTGCTCTGCATAGGTAAACGAGAACGCAGGACCCGCCGCGACCGCCACGCGCACGCGGCGCTGAGTAGCCAGCGGTGCAACGAACTGTGCGGGGTCCCATGGCTCAGCTGGATAGGGCTGCCGGGCAAGCTGGACAATCCGGTCGATGTCGATGTACGTCTCCACCAAGTTGGCCATCGATTCAATGACCGCTTCTAGCTGCTCACCCTGCTCGACTGCAGTGACCAGCCCCAAATGCCTGCTGGGAACCTCAATATCAGTCACTCGCGGAATAGCGCCGAGCACCTCGACACCCATGGCCTCCACAGAACGGGTAATGATGTCCGCATGCCGCGGGCTGCCCACCTGATTAATAATCACGCCACTGACACGGACGTCAGTGCGAAGCGTGGAGAAACCGTGAACAACAGCCGCCGCCGACTGCGACATATGCCGGGCATCAATAACCAGCACCACCGGCAGTCCCAGCAGCGAGGCAATCTCGGCCGTCGACCCCTCCACCGATAGCGGGTCGTCACCAATGCGGCCGTCGAAAAGCCCCATAACACCTTCGACCACCGCAATATCGCTGTCGGCAGCTCCGTGTGCGTAGAGCGGCCCGATCATCTCAGGCGAGCACATAAAGGAATCCAGATTGCGCCCGGGACGACCAGCGGCTACCCCGTGATAGCCAGGATCAATATAGTCGGGTCCGACTTTGAAAGGTGCCACCGCGTGACGACGCGACAGTGCACGCATCAGACCCGTGGAGATTGTCGTCTTTCCCGTGCCTGAAGCTGTCGCCGCGATGACAATTCCAGGTGCTACCACTCGATGCCCTTTTGTCCCTTACGTCCGACATCCATCGGGTGCTTAATCTTGGTCATCTCAGTCACCAGATCCGCGACCTCCACCAGCTTCGGATCCGCATCGCGGCCAGTCATCACCACATGCTGGCGGCCAGGACGCTTCTTCAATGTTTCCACCACATCGTCGACATCAATCCAACCCCACTTGATTGGGTAGGTGAACTCGTCGAGAACGTAGAAGTCGTGCACCTCATTTTCGAGGCGCCGCTTGATCTCCTGCCATCCCTCTGCAGCAGCTGCGGCGTGGTCCTCCTCGGTGCCCTGCTTGCGCGACCAAGACCAGCCTTCGCCCATCTTGTGCCATTCGACCGGGCCGCCCTCTCCCGTTTCGTCGTGAAGCGTGCCCAACCGACGCATGACAGCTTCCTCGCCAACCTTCCACTTTGCCGACTTCACAAACTGGAAGACACCAATATTCATCCCCTGATTCCACGCGCGCATCGCCATACCGAATGCCGCGGTGGACTTGCCTTTACCTGGGCCCGTATGCACCGCAGTAATCGGAATCATGCGACGCTGCCTGGTGGTCAGTCCATCATTGGGAATTGATTTGGGGTCAAGTTTTCCTTGTGCCATGGTCTCGATGATAGGCATGGACTACGCCCGCCACGGCTTCGGCATTGAGTTCTGAGAGGTTTATGCAGGTGGCACCCAATTCCATACTGATTTCCTGTGCCAACCCCAGCCGCACGCGAGAGCGCTCACAGTCGATAACAACCGTCGCCGCCAACGCTTGACGACGGATCTTTGCGGCCACGGCCCTCGCCTGCTGCAAGCCATTTTTACCCGTTGCTCGGCCATCGGAGAGCAACACCATGATTGCGCGGCGCGTGGGCTCCCGGCGCGCTTCCCGCACCACCACTTCGTGCGCCTTCAACAGTCCTTCGGCCAATGGGGTTCGGCCACCAGTACGGACGTCTGCGAGACGACGCACCGCGGTATCAATGGACTTGGTCGGTGGTAAAACCAATTCGGCACTGTTGCCTCGGAAAGTAATGACAGCGACTTTGTCGCGGCTCTGGTAGGCATCACGCAGCAGCGAAGTGACCGCACCGGTGACAGCTGCCAGTCGGTCGCGTGCAGCCATGGAACCTGAGGTGTCCACGACAAAGACGACCAGATTGGACTCAGTTCCCTGTCGGATAGCGCCGTGAACGTCTTCCGGTTCCAGGGGGATTATGGAGTCGCCAATGCGGGCGCCACGATTGGCCGCGGCCAGCACTGTCGCCGGCACGTGGAGACCATGACCGCCACGTTCGGCGCCAATGGTGCTGCCCCGGGGACCAATGGCCTTGGAGCGACGGCCGGAATCCCCTTGGCCGACGCCGTCGACACTGATTTTACGAACGGCGAAAGGGGGCGCCTTCAGCGGCGCGACCTCCCTTCGATCCCGCGGAATTCGACTGTTGTGGCTCCTGAGGTTCGGAGTTGGAGTCGAACTGGGAGACCTGACCAGCCTCGGGCTCTGGATACGATTCCGGATCCGGCTCCGGATCCGACTCTGGCTGATTCTGGTCATCTCGGAACTGCTCCTCTGCATCCTGCAGAGCATCATCGAGCTGCTCCTGGTCCAATCCTGGTTCATCAAAGGGGTCACGGCGACGACGGTGTGGCAGTGCCATTTCTGCAGCTACCCTAATGTCTTCCGCAGTGATCTCAATTGGCTTACCCGGTTCCGGCTGCGCCGACTCATCCCCAGCTACTCGCCATGCAGCGTGAGCGCGGGCGGTACGCGCAATGACGATGTCAGCACGCATCCCGTCCACATCAAAAGCAGCACATACGGTTGCAATTTGACCAAGAATGTTGGGGGTCAATTCGACGTCGTCAAGCAGTGTGCGTGCGCGATCGATGCGAGCGTACAGCACATCGTCGTCGGCGGCGAAGCGCGTGACGAAGTTCTCCGGGTCGGCGTCAAAGTCGAGTCGACGGGCGACGATCTCCGCGCGAACGGCCGGATCCTTGGAGGCGGTGACGTCGATGGCGAGACCGAAGCGGTCGAGAAGTTGGGGACGCAATTCACCCTCTTCCGGGTTCATCGTGCCGACCAACACGAACCTGGAGGTAGCAGAGTGCGAAATGCCGTCACGTTCAACAACCACACGTCCGGTGGCTGCAGCATCCAGAACGGAGTCAACGAGGTGGTCCGGCAACAGGTTAATCTCGTCGACGTAGAGAATGCCGCCATCAGCATCGCTGAGTAGCCCCGGATTGAACCGTGCGTGTCCGGTGGTTAGCACAGTCTCCACGTCGATAGAGCCTACGACTCGATCCTCCGTAGCGCCGAGTGGCAGGTTCACCAACGATCCGCTGAGAAATGGCGCCAATGCGCGGACCGTAGTGGTCTTGGCTGTGCCCTTCTCACCGCGGATGACCACGCCGCCAATCTCCGGGGATAGGGCGGTCAGAATCAACGCAAGCTGTAGTCGCTGCTGCCCGACAATCGCAGTAAAGGGAAAAGTGGGCTCTGTCTGTGCAGTGGTAGCTGACGTGATTTTTTCCATAAACACAGTTCTACCCCACTGGGAGCGGATGGCTCACAGCGGGGTAGAAAATGTTGGCTTAATTGAACTCTTTGAAGCTCTTCAGCGGAGTGCTTAGCGCTCCAACTTCAGGGTCTTCTGGGAAGCCTCCCAGACCTCCTTGAACAGAGCCGGGTCATCAGCCAGGTGCGTGCCGTAGGACGGGACGAGCTCCTTCAGCTTCGGAGCCCACTTGCCCATGTGGCGGCCGAAGCAGCGCTCAATCAGGCTAATCATCACGGCCGGAGCGATGGAAGCACCCGGGGAGGCCCCCATCAGGCCGGCAATAGTGCCGTCCCACGAGTTGATGACCGCGGTACCAAACTCGAGGGTACCGAAGACCGGAGCCTTCATCGGCTTAATGACCTGGACTCGCTGACCAGCGACAATCAGCTCCCAGTCCTCCGGGCGAGCGTTCGGGACGTACTCACGCAGGGACTCAATACGTGCGTCGAAGTCCTTCAGAACCTCAGTAATCAGGTACTTGGTCAGCCCCATCTCCTGGACACCAACACCCATCATGGACGGCAGGTTGGCCGGACGCAGAGACTTAATCAGGTCCAGGTTGTTACCGTTCTTCAGGAACTTCATATTCCAACCGGCGTACGGACCAAAGAGCAGACCACGCTTGCCGTCGATAACACGAGTGTCCAGGTGCGGAACCGACATAGGCGGCGTGCCGACGGAAGCCTTACCGTAGACCTTGGCATCATGCTGGGCAATAACTTCCTCGTTGGTGCAGCGCAGCCACTGGCCGGAAACTGGGAAGCCACCGAAACCACGAATCTCGTTAATACGAGCCTTCTGCAGCAGCGGCAACGCGTCACCGCCGGCACCGACGAAGACGAAGTTAGCAACCAAGGTGCGAACGTCCTTGGTGTGCAGGTTCTTCACGGTGACAATCCACTTGGAACCGTCGCGCTTCAGACCGGTGACCTCGTGGCCGTAGCGAATCTCAGTACCCATATCGGACAGTGCGGCCAGGTACTGCTTGGTCAGTGCACCGAAGTTAACGTCCGTACCGTTCGGGTTACGAATAGCGGAGACCGGCTTGGAGAAGTCACGCCCCTCCGACATCAGCGGAAGGTATTCTGCGAAACGATCCGGATCCTCGATGAGCTCCTGACCGTGGAACAGCGGCTCCTTCTCAAGTGCCTCGTAGCGACGACGCATGAACGCCATCTGCTCCGGCCCCTGAGCGAAGGTGGTGTGATCAACCGGGTTGATGAATTCCTTCGGGTCAGTCAGGGTGCCGTTTTCAATCAGCGAGGTCCACAGCTGGCGGGAAACCTGGAACTGCTCATTAATGGTCTTAGCCTTGGTGACATCAACCTTGCCGTTTTTCTCCGGCGTGTAGTTCAGCTCGCACAGAGCAGAGTGGCCCGTACCGGCGTTGTTCCACGGGGAGGAAGACTCCTTGGCGGGCTGATCGAGACGCTCGAACAGAACCTGTGACCAGGATGGCTCGAGCTCCTTGAGCAGCACACCCAGCGTCGCACTCATTACACCTGCACCGATGAGGACGACATCTACCTCGTCGCCACTGGAGGCAGGAAGCTTGTTATCAGCCATTTTGCTGTCAACATCCTTACTAACTTGATTAGTGATTCAAACTAGCGCTCGCTCACATGCGCGCACACACAACTAAAGACGCAAAAGAGAGCTACCGTCTCAGTCCATAATCTATTGTGTCACACATTCACACTACCCCCGGTAATCGGCGCTAGGCTTGACCCTGTGACTACCGATATTCCCGATTTCACTACCCCCGCCTTTAACCCCGATAACCTAGGCGATGGCTACAGCCAACATGTCATCGAACTCGGCCAGGACCCCGACGGCGAGGGATTCGTACGCGCGGTTTTGGTGCGCTACTGCCCCGACTCGTCGGCAAGTGACTTCCGAGCGCGTCCGGCAGTTCTTTGGATCCACGGGATGTCTGACTACTTCTTCCAAAAGCACGTGGCAGAGCGTTACCACTCCGAAGGGTACGCGTTTTACGCCATTGACCTGCGCAAGTGCGGGCGCGCTCACCAACCGGGGCAGACTTGGCATGGCTGCAGTGATTTAACGACTTACTTCGAGGACCTCAACGGCGCACTCGCGGTGTTAGACCACGCCGGTCATACAACTGTCACTGTTAATGCGCACTCCACCGGCGGTCTCATTGCCGTTCTCTGGCTCGATTGGCTACGAAGCACAGGCGGCCATTGCCCGCAAGCACCCAATATTTCCGTCACGGCTGCCGTCTTGAACTCACCGTGGCTGACTCTGCACGTTTCCCGCGCAAAGGCTCCCGTGTACTCGCTAGTGGCTCGCGTTATGTCGCGGATTCGCCCCAACAATCTTATTCCGGTGCAGTCTGCGGGCGGCTATGGCAAATCCATTAGCGCCGACCACCAGGGACGCTGGGAGTACAACCGCACTTTCAAGCCGCTGGCTGGCCATGACAAGAACTGGCGTTGGCTCAATGCCATCATCGTCGGCCAGCAACGTGTCAGCCGCGGTATCGACACCGGCGTGCCGACGCTCGTCCTCCACTCGGACAACTACCTTCTCGGTTCCGACTACACCCCGGAGCTCAGTCGCGTTGACTCTGTTCTCAACACTGAACAAATTGCCGATGCCACTGCCCACCTGGGCCCGCAGGCTCGCAACGTCGCGATTCCGGGTGCTCTCCATGACGTGTATCTCTCGGAACCCGAAGCACTAGATCGCGCTTTTGATGAGACCTTCCAGTTCCTCGCCACGGTCAAGCCGGGAGGCAGCTCAAAATAGGAACTCGGAATAAATCAGCATTCAGTACGGTTGAACCAAACTAGTTTGACCAGAATGCTAGGAGTGCTTGTGACCACTGAGAATTCGCCTGAGACTACCCCACGCCACTACGACGTCATCATTATCGGAACCGGGTCCGGCAATTCCATTCCAGCCCCAGCCTACGACAATGTCCGTATCGCTCTGGTGGAGGAAGGACGTTTCGGCGGTACTTGCCTCAACGTTGGGTGTATTCCCACCAAGATGTTCGTTCTGGCCGCTGATGCCGCCCGCAACATCCGCGAGGCCAGCCGCCTGGGTGTGCACGGCACCTTCGACTCCGTTGATCTCAAGCAAATCCAGGATCGCGTTTTTGCCCAGCGCGTCGACCAGATTGCGGACGGCGGCGAGGAATACCGCCGCGGGGACGAGACTCCCAATATCGATGTCTACGACCGTCATGCAACGTTCGTCGGCCCCCGCACTATTCGCACCGGCATCGGCGAGGAAACCGTCGACATCACAGCCGACAACATCATCATCGCTGCAGGCTCCCGCCCGCATGTCCCGGGCCTCATCACACAGTCCGGGGTGGATTACTACACCAACGAGAACATCATGCGCGTCGACGAGCTTCCGCGCGAAATGATTGTCGTCGGCGGCGGCTACATCGCTAGCGAGTTCGCGCACGTCTTCGCATCCTTCGGTACGAAGGTGCACATGCTGGTGCGCTCCGATGTCATGCTGCGTGGCTCAGATGCCGCTATCTCCGAGCGTTTCCACGAGGTTGCCGCCCGCGACATTGACATCCGTATGAACACCTCCATCACTGAACTCTCCCAGGAGGGTCAGATCGTCACGGCCACGCTTGACGACGGCACGGAGCTCGCAGCCGATGCGCTGCTAGTGGCAACCGGACGCATCCCCAACGGTGACCGTATGGATCTTGCAGCCGGTGGTGTGGAGATGCACGACGATGGTCGCATCAAGGTTGACCAGTACGGTCGCACCTCAGCCGAAGGTGTGTGGGCGCTGGGCGATGTCTCTAGCCCGTACCAGCTGAAGCATATTGCCAACCATGAGGCCAAGGTGGTCTTCCACAACGTGCTGAATCCGTCGGACCTGCGCGAATTTGACCACCGCTACATTCCGTCGGCAGTCTTCTCACATCCGCAGATCGGTCAGGTCGGTATGCCCGAGGACGAAGCTCGCGCCTGGGCTGCGGAAAATGGCACGGACATTACCGTGAAGGTACAGAATTACGGCGACGTTGCCTACGGCTGGGCACTGGAGGATCGCGACGGCTTTGCCAAACTGATTGCGGACCGCGCCACCGGCCGCCTGCTGGGTGCGCACTTCATCGGCGAGCAGGCTGCCACTCTAGTGCAGCAGTGCATCCAGATGATGAGCTTCGAGATGGATGTGCGCGAAGTTGTCACAGGCCAGCACTGGATTCACCCAGCGCTGCCCGAGCTGATTGAAAACGCGATTCTGGGCCTGGAGTTCGATAACTAGCCCAGCTGCTCAATACCTGTGGCCTGGGCCAATGCCGGCCCAGCCAGGTACTCCTCGACTGCATCGGCCAACATGTCGACCTGCCGCAGCCGTTCTGCGGCAAACGAACTAGTAGAGCTGACCTCGAAGCCGTCCCGACCGACGGCAACTGCCACTTCCATCAGCAACTCACGGCGCGCCTGATCATTTTCCAGGTAGCCGTGGCGGTGCGTGCCCATCACCATGCCACGCCGCGCCCCTTCTTCAGGCTCAGCGATAAAAGGATGTTCACTGCTTCGCACAACCTGTCCATTGTGCACTTCGTAGGAGCCATCCGGGTGACTCACCAGTGTCTTCGTCCCCGCGAATTCAATGTCGGTGTCGAACACGCCAAGCCCGTTCACGGTCCCGGCTGCCGACTCCACCGAGTCAGTGATGGTGGTGCAGAGCATTTGGAACCCGCCGCAGATGCCAATCAGCGGTAGCCCCCGAGCGGCTCGGTTCTCTAGCACGTCGTCAAGCCCACGCTCGCGCAACCACTTGAGATCAGCGACCGTCGACTTCGTCCCGGGCAACACGACCAGGTCGGCGCGAGCAACGACCGACGGATCGACCGTCCACTGCACGTGTACCCCTGGTTCACAGGCAAGCGCCTCGATATCGGTGGCGTTGGACACGCGCGGCAAGCGAATGGCGGCCACGGACAACGTTTCCGTGCCCAGCGGTGCGTTCGCCGGCCCTACCGACGCACCAGCGACTGTGCCGAGCGAATCCTCTGCATCGATCCACAGCCCCGGAATAAACGGCACCACGCCGAGTACGGGCACACCGGTGTACTCACGCACTACGTCCAATCCCGGCGTCAACAGCGAAACATCGCCCCGGAACTTGTTGACAATAAAACCGGTAATCCGCGCGCGGTCTTCGGCGCTCAGAATTGCATGCGTGCCGACGAAATGTGCAAGCACCCCACCGCGGTCGATGTCACCAGCGACCACAACCGGCAAATCAGCGAGCTCTGCCAACCCCATGTTGGCGATGTCTGACTCTCGCAGATTGACCTCGGCAGGACTGCCAGCGCCTTCACACAGGACGACATCGAACTGCCCCCGCAGCTCTTCCAAAGCCTCCGCAACTACTCCGCGCAGCGCTTTTCTCCGCGACCGGTACGTCAGAGCGCTCACATGCCCATCGGCCTTGCCCTTCACCACCACCTGACTGGTGTGGTCCGAGCCCGGCTTGAGAAGCACCGGGTTAAAGGAGACATCCGGCTCCAGCCCACAGGCCAACGCCTGCAGAGCCTGCGCGCGCCCAATCTCGCCGCCGTCGAGCGTGACAGCGCAATTATTGGACATGTTTTGCGCCTTGAAGGGCGCGACGCGCACTCCGCGTCGCGCGAGCAACCGACACATGCCGGCAACCAGAACCGACTTACCGGCATCTGAGGTGCAGCCGGCAATCAGAGCTGCAGGAGCCTGCACTGCTTAGGCCTCGGGCTTCCAACCAGTCTGGAACTGGCCTGGCACGTTCTGCTCATCCGGCAGGGTGAGGATTTCATAGCCGTCGGAGGTCACCAGCACCGTGTGCTCGAACTGAGCGGTGAACTTGAAGTCATCATTCTGCACAGTCCAGCCGTTATCCCAGATGTGGTAAGGCAGCTCACCGAGGTTAATCATCGGCTCGACAGTCAAGGTCATGCCCGGCTCGAAAATGGTGTCCTGGCTCGGCTCATCGTAGTGCAACACAATCAAACCATTATGGAACGTGGTCCCGACACCGTGACCGGTGAAGTCCCGAACAGTGTTGTATCCAAAACGCTTAGCGTAGGACTCAATCACGCGGCCGATGACATTAATCTCACGGCCTGGCTTAATGACCTTAATGCCGCGCATGGTGGCGTTGTAAGTGCGCTCCACCAGCTGACGGTGCTGCTCCGAGACATTGCCCGCGAGGAAAGTCGCGTTGGTGTCACCGTGGACGCCGTTCTTGTATCCGGTGACATCGACATTGACGATATCGCCGTCTTCAATAACCTGAGTATCCGGAATACCGTGGCAGACAATCTCATTAAGAGACACACAGCACGACTTCTCGAAACCGCGGTACCCCAGCGTGGACGGGTAGGTGTCGTGATCCAACAGGTACTCGTGCACCACCCGGTCAATCTCATCCGTGGTCACGCCCGGAGCTACGGCCTTGCCGGCCTCCACCAACGCGTTGGCAGCAATGCGAGAGACCTCTCGCATATTTTCAATATCTTCCGGAGTCTGTACCAGCGGCTCGCCGACGCCTTCCTGAACCTCGTCCTTCCAGGCGTACTCCGGCCGTTCAATATGTGCCGGAACAGTGCGAATTGGCGTGGACTTTTGCTGAGTAAGTGGAGAACGCTGAGTCATGGAACATACTCTACCCCTACCCCCGGATTAGCCTTTCGGCCTGTGCCGGTTTCGAAGCCAGAAATGCTCTAGCCCTCGTCCCCCGACCCTTCATCCATATTGGCGAAGAAGGCATCGGTAATCGCCACGGCATGCTCCGAACCACCACCTCCGACGATGAGCGTGGCAAAGGCCAAATCATCGCGGTAGCCAGTAAACCAAGCATGCGAGCCGCCTGCGTACTCGGCCTCACCGGTCTTTGCGTAGACTTCACCTCGACCAGCAATGGCCGAACCAGTACCAGAGGTCACCACCGCCCGCATGAGTGAGCGAACCTCGTTCAAAACCTCAGGTGGAAGCGGTTTCGATGTCTGGGACTGCCACGTTCCCGCGCTTGGCACGAGTGACGGCGTCGGAGTGCGCCCGGCCGCCACCGTCGCGGAAACCAGCGCCATGCCAAACGGGCTGGCCAAGTCATTGCCCTGTCCATAGCCCGCATCGATACGCTCGACTTCATCACTACCGTCAGACACGCTGCCGGTAATAGTGTCGAGGCCCGCGATGTGATAGTTGATTCCGATGCCGAAGTTCTTGGACTCCTCCTTGAACTGCCCTGGTTCCAACTTGTGGGAGATGTTGCCGAACGTGGTGTTGCAAGACCGCGCGAAGGCATCGCTCAGCGAGGTATCCCCGACACTACTTCCGTTGTAGTTGGTGACAATTCGCGGCCCGATTTCCATCGAACCTGGGCACGGCACAGTCGATCCCGCATTTAGCCCCTCGTGCTGCACACCTGCGGCGGCAGTGACAATCTTGTACGTCGATCCCGGCGGGAACTGTCCCATCAGCGCAAGGTCGCCGTCCTTATCGGCTTCCGCCGTCTGTGCTACCGCCAGAATCTTGCCCGTAGACGGCTGTACAGCCACCAGCATTGCCTTAGCATCTTGCCGCGTATCGACGGCCTTTTGCGCTGCGTCCTGCACCTTTTTACTAATTGATGCCTGCACCGCCGGCGCTACATCCGGAGACACCTCATAGAGCGTGCCGACGACTGCTCCGCCCTCGTTGGCCGCCACGATATTCCAACCATCGGCACCGTGATCACCAGTGTCCACTAGCTTTTCCACGCGGCTCATCAAATCAGGCGCAAACCCCGGGTCGGGTCGCACCATAGCGGCTTCATCGTTAACAGAAATTCCGTCGATGTCCGCGAGCTCATCCTTGACTCGCTGTGGCGTGGATCCCGGCAACACGATCAGCGAAAAATTACCCTTTCCGCCGCTCGCCTGCTCCCCCACAGCGCGTGCGTCAAGCTTCGGACCGTCTTCCGGCATTTCATTATTGATGACCGTCGCCGCCCGGTTAATCGACGACTGCACATTCTCCGCCCCATCACGATGGAGAATTACCCGGTGCACAGTCCCTGGCTCGAGCAAGGCCGCACCGTCCGAGCCAACTACAGATGGACGCGGAGCTGCGATAGTGCGCAACTCCGGGTGCTGGTTTCGCCCCAGCTGTGGATGCAGTGATGCTGGCGACCAGCGCAGTGCCCAATCCCGTTGCCCCGACTCAGTCTTGGTCAGCGTGAAAGTAGTGTCATAGCCCCAGCGTCGCTGATGTGGCAGCTGCCAATTCATGGTGACTTCGGCCGAGGACTGATTCGAGCTGGTATCGATACCCTCGATCTCGTAGTCAAGCCCCTCCGACTGGAGGCCGTCAGTGGCCGCCTTCAGATCTCCTTCAGCGGAGTCCGGGTGATCAGTCAGTGCCGCCGCCTTAGTAACGTCCCCTCCCGCCAGCGCCCCCAGGAATTCCTCTAGCACCTCGCGCCCGGTGTCAGGCCGCGGCGTACACGCGGCGGATGACAACACCAGACCCGTGATTGCCACAGCCGAGATACTGCGAAGCAGGGGCTTGCGGCGCGAAGTTTGTTCCATGTGGGCTGACGTTAGCACCGCTTTGCTTTACGACGACGCTGGCACGCCGCAACCTGCTATCAGCGGTTCAGCACAATTGGATTGACCACGTCAGCGGCCATGACCAGAACGCCGAAGACCAGCAAAACCGCGGTAAAGGCCATAGTAATTGGCATGAGTTTGGTGTAATCGGCAGGCCCAAGCGCTGGCTTACCGAATGCCTTGCGAATCACGTCTCGAATGCGTTCATAAATAACAACGGCGATGTGGCCACCGTCGAGTGGCGGCAACGGCACGAGGTTGAACACGGCCAGGAAGTAATTGAGGTTGGCCAGCAATAGGAAGAATGACGGCCACTGGTTCATCTCCACCAATTCACCGCCGGCACGCGAAGCGCCGACGACGCTCATTGGGCTGGCCGGGTCACGCTGAGCACCGAAGATGGACGCAACCACACCGGGAACCTTCTCCGGGATGGAGAGCAGCCCATTCCAAACCGCCCCAAAAAGACTGCCTGTGAAGCTGGCCGCACCGCCGATGGCGGTCACTGCGTTGTACTCGTGGAGGATAGTCTCTGGTCGCTGGAAGGCGATACCAATCGCAGGCTGGTCGATGTCCTGGCCGTCGTTAGTCTTGCGTTTGACGACTTCCGGGGTGACCGTGACCGTCTGGGCGCTGCCATTGCGGTCGATGGTCATTTTGATGTCGCCACCTGCAGAGCTGCCAATAAGCGACACAGCCTCGGGGTAGGACGTAATCTTGGTGCCATTAATCTTCTCAATCACATCTCCGGCACGTAGCCCTGCGCGCTCTGCAGGACCGGAACCAGTGCAGGGCTCCAGAGTGCCGTCGGCCCGCTGTGCCGGCGAGACGCACTGTACCGCCTGAATACGCGGGGCCATTTCCTTACCCATGTTGGGCAAACCCCACGTCACTGCGATGAAGTAAAGAATGATGAATCCAACGATGAGGTTCATCGCCACCCCACCGAGCATCACGATAATGCGCTGCCACCACGGCTTCTTGTACATGGCGTAGGGCTCTTCGGCAGGATCGATTGGATCCATAGCGGTCATACCTGCGATGTCGCAGAATCCGCCAAACGGAACTGCCTTTACTCCATACTCGGTGTCATGCCCTCCTGCCGCAGCGTGATGCCGCTTGAAGGAAAACAGCGTTGGGCCGAAACCAATGAAGTACCGACGCACTTGCATTCCACACAGTCGAGCTGCGGTGAGATGGCCCCATTCGTGAAGGGCGATTGTCACCGCGATGCCGATTGCGAAGAGTAAAACTCCAAGAAGAAATGTCACGAGTGCTCACCCTACCCCCACTTTGGGCAAACCAGAACACCGGCGGAGAGTTTCCGGCCGGGCGAAGTCCCAATTTCAGTAAGTTCTAAGGTATCCTTACACCCGATACTCAAGATTGTCTGAAAATGCGCTCAGTCGCTTTCAGCAAAATCGCAGATAGACTGAAGTGCATATAGAGTGCAATTCGCCGAAAGTGTTTACAGGAGGACTTTCAAGTGAGCAACCACGAGCCAAAGGAAGAGATTTACCGCGGCGTCAGCACCCTCGACGAGCCGTCGGCGAAGTGGGGCTGGCACGGCATTAGCAAGAGCGCTATGCAGAAGGCCGGCTGGATTTCCGTGATTTTCCTGCTGGGTATGACCATTGGTAACCACAAGGGCAACGTCGAGAACTGGTGGCTGGTCGCCATCGCCGCCCTGATTGCTATTGGCCTGCTGCTGCAGTTGTTCGCCCCGCAGGGTTCTCAGGTCCGCACCGTTACCGGTCACAACAAGCCGGAAGGCCACATTGAGCCGGAGTGGGCACGTGACCAGGTTAACGGTACTGGCGTCTACGCTAACCTGACCGACTCTCAGCTGCGCTCCTGGAACCGCCTGCCCGAAGGCCAGAACCAGTAGAGTTAGCCGCTTTTGCAGAAAGTCTGGCCTAACAGCTCTATAGCAACAGCTCTATAGCGCTACAGCGCACAAAATGATCCGCACCGAATTCGGTGCGGATCTTTTGCTATTTGTCGGCTAAACCTCTTCGGCCGCCAGCTGACCACACGCTGCCGCAATCTCGTTGCCACGGGTATCGCGGACCGTGCACGGTACCCCCTGGGCCTGTACGCGGCGGACGAACTCCTCCTGCTGCTTCTTCGGGGAGGCGTCCCACTTCGAACCCGGAGTTGGGTTGAGCGGGATTAGGTTGACGTGGACACGTGAGCCCAGAGCATTGTGGAGCTTCTTACCCAACAGGTCTGCACGCCAATCCTGGTCGTTAATATCGCGAATCAAAGCGTACTCAATAGATACGCGACGGCCTGTCTTGTCTGCGTAGTAGCGAGCTGCATCAAGTACCTCGGCCACTGTAAAGCGATTGTTGATCGGTACCAGCTCGTCGCGAAGCTCGTCATCCGGAGTATGCAGAGACACCGCGAGAGTTACTGACAGGTCCTCGTCGGCAAGCCGTCGGATATTCGGCGCGAAACCAACCGTAGAGACGGTGACATTGCGCATCGAGATGCCAAATCCCTCCGGCGAGGGCCGCGTGATGCGATGGACGGCGGCGAGAACACGATTGTAGTTCGCGAGCGGCTCGCCCATGCCCATGAATACGATGTTGGTCAGACGACCGCCCTCAGCTGCCATAGTGGCAGCGGCCTCACGCACCTGGTCGACAATCTCCGCAGTGGAGAGATTACGCTGCAGACCGCCTTGCCCCGTCGCGCAGAATGGGCATGCCATACCGCAACCGGCCTGTGAGGAAATACAGAGGGTCGCACGCCCCGGGTACTTCATCAGCACGGATTCCAGCAGCGTACCGTCACCTGCACGCCACAGAGTCTTACGAGTCTCGCCGTCATCACAGGTGATGTGGCGAACGGGAGTCAACAGAGGTGGGAAGAGACTGTCCTTGACCTTTTGACGATCTGCTTCTGGCAGGTCAGTCATCGTCATAGGGTCAGCCTCAAGCCGACCGTAATAGTGCCGGGCAATCTGATCGGCACGGAAGGCCGGCAGGCCCAGTTCCTTGACCGCAGCCTTCCGTTCCTCAACATCGAGGTCCGCAAAATGGGTCGCGGGCATGCCGCGACGTGGAGCTTTAAGAACGATTGGAAGTGAAGATGCCATGATGGCACCCATTTTCGCATGTAATGACGGTTTTGGCCTAATGAGTGACTCGGCAGCCGCAACTAAGTGGACCTTTATAAGTGGTACATACCTGCCAAAACGTGTTGAATGATAGGTATGACTAACGCTAATCAGCCGAATAACGACAGTCCGCTTTTCGACGATGCCCCGTCGTACTCCCCAAATGATTCCGTGGCTCCTGCACCTGAGCAGGACAACCTTCCAGAGCCAGTCGTTGACGCGCCGACAGAGAAGAACTCCTCACCGGAGCCAGCGCCCGCCCCTGGCCAGCGTAAGGTGAAAAAGACCACTGCGGGCTCAATGTGGATTGGCCTGGTCATCAGTGCAGTTTTGCTGATCGTACTGCTGGTGTTCATTCTGCAGAATCAGCAGGAGACCGCACTAAACCTGTTCGGCTGGACCTGGAACTTCCCAGTCGGCGTCGGAATGCTGTTCGCTGCCATCCTCGGCGCCCTCATCACCGCACTCATCGGTGGCTGGCGAATGTTTGATCTGCGCCGCCAGATTCGTAAGGGCGACAACTAAAGGCCGATTGAACCAGCCAAATTAAACTAGGCTGAATAGCTGCAATATCAGCCACGTCATCGCGGCTGATGGCAGCATGCCATCCAGGCGGTCCATCAGACCGCCGTGGCCCGGCAAAATCGAGGACATATCTTTAATCCCCAGATCTCGTTTGAACTGGGACTCCATCAGGTCACCAAGCGTAGCCGAGATAACCAGGGCGATGCCCAGCACGATGCCCTGCCACCACGGCGCGTGCAACATAAAGATCGCACAGAGCGCTCCAGTAATGGTGGCGAGTACAAGAGAGCCGCCGAACCCTTCCCAGGATTTTTTAGGGCTTACCTTTGGGGCCATCGGATGCTTTCCGAACATTACACCAGCGGCATAGCCTCCGACGTCATTTGAAATAACGCCAATCATGAAGGTCACAATGACCAGACGCGGATCAACCCCCCAAGGATTGTCCATGCGTACCAGCTGCACAGCTAGCGCGGCAAAGAACGGAATCCACATCATCACGAAAACTCCGACTGCGACATCTCGCAGCCAGTTCCGTGGTGCTTCGGCCATCCCGTGTAAGAACAGGCGGACGACCAGCAAGAGCATCAGGGTCGCGGCCAGGCCCATCACCAAACCGTCAATCCCCCAGTAGGCGGACAACCACACCATCAGCTGTCCGCCGAGAATCAATACCGGGCGAGGGACCTGCCAATCGGACTCACGGAGCCGCTCGCAGACCTCCCAGGTTGCGAGACCAACCGCCGCGGCGACCAGAACGGTCCAGGCGAGCGCCCCCAGCAGCAAGCCGATGATGACGACTGCACCAAGTGCTACGCCCACCGTAATTGCAACCGGCAGGTTCCGACCTGCTGAGTTGCGTGGCTTAATAAGCCGTAGTTCGTCTAGAACACGTTCCTTATTGGACGCTGGCTTCGACGTTGGCATTGGCGCCTCAAATCCCCTCTCCCGGTTGAATATGAAGGCCTAAACCTCCATCAGTTCCGCTTCCTTGCGTTCAACCAAGGAGTCCACCTGCTCGACGTAGTTCTTGGTGACCTGGTCCAGCTCCTTTTCGCCTGCCTGCACCTCGTCCTCGCCAGCGTCGCCGTCCTTCTGAATCTTCTTCAGAGTTTCCATGCCCTTACGACGGACATTGCGAATCGCGATCTTGGCGTCTTCGCCCTTCGAACGTGCGACCTTAACCATCTCACGACGACGCTCCTCGGTCAGCTGCGGGATAGTTACGCGCAGGACCTGGCCATCATTAGTCGGGTTCACACCCAGGTCGGAGTTGCGAATCGCGTTTTCGATGTCGCCCATGACGCTCAGCTCATACGGCTTAATCAGCAGCATGCGCGGCTCTGGAACCGAAATGGTAGCCATCTGGGTAATCGGAGTCGGAACACCGTAGTACTCCGCAATAACGCCGTTGAACATCGCCGGGTTCGCACGGCCAGTGCGAATGTGGGTCAGCTCCTCGCGGCAGTGTTCTACGGAGCTACCGTACTTTTCTTCACAGTCAAGCAGGACTTCATCAATCATTGTGTTTTTAACCTCGGGTTTCTACGCGGGTTCTAGATAGTTCTAGAGCGCTCTGTGGAAAGAACGTATTACGAACAAATTTATCAGCTGTGGACGAGAGTACCGATTTGCTCACCGGCTACCGCGCGCGCAATGTTTCCGTCGGTAAGCAGATTAAACACGAGAATCGGCATGTTGTTGTCCATGCACAGGGAGAAAGCGGTGGCATCCGCAACGCGCAGGTCGCGTTCCAGAACCTCACGGTGGGTGATGTCGTCGAACAGCTCTGCGTCCGGCACCTCACGTGGGTCGGCCGTGTAGACACCGTCAACGGCCTTGGCCATCAGCAGTACCTCGCAGCCGATCTCCAGGGCGCGCTGGGCGGCGGTGGTGTCGGTGGAGAAGTACGGCATACCCATACCTGCACCAAAGATGACCACGCGGCCCTTCTCCAGGTGGCGCTTAGCACGCAACGGCAGGTACGGCTCCGAGACCTGTGCCATGTTGATTGCAGTTTGAACGCGGCAGTCCACGCCCTCCTGCTCGAGGAAGTCCTGCAGAGCCAGGCAGTTCATGACCGTGCCCAGCATGCCCATGTAGTCAGAGCGTGCGCGGTCCATGCCGCGCTGCTGAAGCTGTGCGCCACGGAAGAAGTTACCTCCGCCGATGACGACACAGACCTCGACGCCCTTTCGGGAAACTTCCGCAATCTGTCGGGCAACGTTTTGCACCACGTCCGGGTCAACGCCAACCTTGCCGCCACCGAACATCTCACCACCGAGCTTGAGCATCACACGTTTGAAGCCATTGCGCTCGACAGATTCTGCCATGACCATGCACCTTTCTCACACCGTTTAAAAAGTCGCAGACGAGTCTACCCGGTCACGACAGCAAGGCACACTTGACGCTCCGCATTGTCTGCAACATGGCAGCAAAATGCCCCACCCGAAGCAATCGGATGGGGCATTCACACTAGCTAGCAGCTAGAGGTTAGAGCACAAATTACAGCGAATTAGTGCTGACCAACCTCGAAGCGGACGAAACCGGTCAGGGTAACGCCAGCCTCTTCCATGAGCTGCTTAACGGTCTTCTTGCTGTCAGCGACGGACGGCTGCTCCAGCAGAACAACGTCCTTGTAGAAGCCGTTCAGACGGCCCTCGACGATCTTGGCGATAGCCTGCTCCGGCTTGCCCTCTTCGCGAGTAATCTTCTCGTAGACAGCGCGCTCTGCCTCGACGCGGTCAGCCGGGACATCCTCGCGGGACAGGTACTGAGCCTTCAGAGCGGCAACCTGCATAGCTGCTGCGTGAGCAGTCTCTGCAGCGCCCTCTCCCTCACCGGTGTAAGCAACCAGAACACCGACAGCTGCCGGCAGGTCTGCTGCACGGCGGTGCAGGTAGACAGCGATGTTGTCGCCCTCGAGAGTAGCAGCGCGACGCAGCTCCAGCTTCTCACCGATCTTTGCGGAGAGCTCCTGGGTAGCCTCAGCTGCGGTCTGACCGTCGAGGTCAGCTGCTGCGAGCTCTTCCGGGGAGTTTGCCTTGACTGCTGCGGCAGCGTCGGCGACCTTGTTGGCGAAGTCGATGAACTCCTGGTTCTTGGCAACGAAGTCAGTCTCGGAGTTGACCTCGACCATGGTGTTACCAGAAACAGCAATCAGGCCCTCGGCAGCGGTGCGCTCTGCACGCTTGCCGACGTCCTTTGCGCCCTTAATGCGCAGGATCTCGACAGCCTTGTCGAAATCGCCGTCGGTCTCGACGAGTGCGTCCTTACAAGCCTTCATGCCGGAGCCGGTCAGCTCACGGAGCTTCTTGACGTCAGCAGCAGTGAAATTCGCCATGCTGGGCGTTCCTCCTTGTGGTGGTTAGAACTTGTGGTGGTTAGAAAGTTCAGCTTTACTCAGCGGATGCCGTCTCAGTTGCAGCGGAGCCCTCGGCGTCCATCTCTGCAGCCTGGTCGGTGTTCTCAGCGGCGGACTCGATCGGAGCGTCGCCTGCTGCTTCGCGAGCAGCGTTGGCCTCGCGCTCAGCGCGAGCCTTGCGGCCCTCTTCAACAGCGGTGGAGATGATGCGGGTCAGCACGGAAGCAGCGCGGATTGCGTCGTCGTTGCCCGGGATCGGGAAATCAACGTCATCCGGGTCGCAGTTGGTGTCCAGGATGGCAACAACCGGAATGCCCAGCTTCTTAGCCTCGGAGACAGCGATGTGCTCCTTGTTGGTGTCAACAATCCACAGTGCGGACGGAACCTTGGACATGTCGCGAATACCGCCCAGGGTGCGCTCCAGCTTGGTGCGCTCACGGGTCAGCATCAGGATTTCCTTCTTGCCGCGACCCTCGTAGCCGTTCTCAGCAGCGTCCATTGCCTGAAGCTCCTTCAGGCGAGCCAGGCGCTTGGAAACGGTGGCGAAGTTGGTCAGCATACCGCCGAGCCAGCGGTGGTTGACGTACGGCATGTCAACGCGCTCTGCCTCGTTCTGAACGGCTTCCTGAGCCTGCTTCTTGGTACCGACGAACAGGATGTTGCCACCGTGAGCGACAGTCTCCTTGACGAACTCGAAAGCCTCGTCGATGTAGGTCAGGGTCTGCTGCAGGTCGATGATGTAGATGCCATTGCGCTCGGTGAAGATGAAACGCTTCATCTTCGGGTTCCAACGACGGGTCTGGTGACCGAAGTGGACACCTGCATCGAGCAGTTCTCGCATGGATACAACAGCCATGTCATATTCAGGGAAGATCCTCACGTCCAGCCTGACTAGGGCTGCGGCTGCTTCCCTTCCTTTCTTATCCGATATAGGTGGTTACAGTTCACGCACAGGCTTTCCCTGTGCCCTAGCGCTCCCCCGCTGCCTCACACCCGACAGATATCCTGCCGAGCACCCGTGAACCAGCCGGAATGGGTCGCGCGCGTAGTCTTTGTGCTAATGACCGCCCATTAAGGCAGACACCGCGAGCGTAATCTTATCTGATACATCGCGCAGGTCGCAATATCTGACACACCCTGCTATCCACAGGGCAAAAAGTCATCCACAGCTAGAACCGTTTGCAATGCACTGCCGCTTGTCGACGAGTGCAGCGTCCGCCACACTATCGCGCATGACGACCAAGCAGAGTTTCAGGCGCTCGCTAATGCGCACATTAGCGCTATTCGTGCTCGCTGTCGCGCTAACAACACCCCCAAGCCCACCTACAGCTACCGGCGAACCAGTATCCACTATTGCGCATACCTTCCCTGTCCACGGCAAAGTTCTACGTGACTACGCCCGACCGGAAAAACGCTGGCAGCCTGGACACCGCGGAGTTGACCTGGACGCCTCCCCGGGCCAGCCAATCCGTGCCTCAGCGCCCGGTGTGGTGCATTTCGCCGGTTCGATTGCTGGAATGACTTCCGTGTCGATCATGCACGCCGATGGCATCCGCACAACCTATCAGCCCATAGATACCGCACTAGAAAAGGGAGACCGCGTGGCCGCAGGCCAGGTGATTGGCCATCTTGTGGTCAGCGCCAATCATCCCGAACCGGGCCTGCATTGGGGTGCGCTGCGCGGCAAGGACTATCTCAATCCGCTGGATTTGATACAGCGGAGGCCAATCGTACTCAAGCCCGTGCGCAGTTAAGCGCGCGGATGTGCCCGCTTATGCACTTCACGGAGGCGGTCCGCTGAGACGTGGGTATAAATCTGTGTGGTCGCCAGACTCGAATGGCCGAGCATCTCCTGCACCACACGCAAGTCAGCGCCACCTTCCACCATGGCCGTGGCCGCAGAGTGCCGAAGCGCATGCGGTGAAACATCAGCCCATTTATGAATAACTCGGCGCACCTGCCGCGGATTCAACCTACCTCCACGCACACCGAGAAAAAGCGCATGTTCAGCCTGTGCGGAAGCATGAAAGTTTCCACGCACCTGGACCCAGCCTTTGAGCGCCGCCCCCGCTGGCGCCCCAAAGGGCACGATGCGCTGCTTGTTACCCTTACCCACTACCGAGATGATGTGGCGGGAGAAGTCCACATCAGAGACGTCGGCCTTGCACAGCTCCTCTACACGCATCCCAGTGGCATACAGCAGTTCCACGATGGCCAAGTCGCGTGCCGCTACTGCGCTGTCCTCAGAAGAGACTTTCTCGATTGCTGCCTCAACCTTCTCCGGCGACAGCACTTCCGGGAGATGCTGATGCTTCTTCGGTGTTGACAGCCGCAGCGACGGATCAGCATCGAGAAGTTTCCGAGCTACAAGCCAACTACAGAACTGCCGAATAGACGTCGTTAAGCGAGCCAGTGATGACCGCGCAGCCCCCTCCGCATGCTTCGCGCCGAGGTGCGCACGGATGACCGGGGTGGAGAGTTCACTGATGTGGTTCAGGCCGGCGAGGAGAGGGATGAGATCGGCTCGATAGGCGCGGACGGTTGCACCGGAGAGTCTGCGGGAATAAGTCAGCTCATCGAGAAAATCCATGAGTACGGCCTCAATATTGGCGGATAACCCGAAATCCGGCTCAGCCGTGTCGTCTTTATCGGTTGCGCGCTTCACGGTTCTGACCTTAGTAGATGCACGCCGCAAGGCCTCACCAGACAGCGGAAAAAGGCAGTGACTCCGACTTTCGCCAGAGCCACTGCCCTATTGCCTCACCCATGTCACAAGCCCGTTTCCGTAACAGTTACTTAGGCTTGCCTTGCCTATATTACTGAGCGTACAGAGAATTGCAATACCTAATTCAAGATTTTTTCGAGATTCTTTGCAGAAAGTTTTACTAATGCCTCACTAACGCCTCTGTTCCTGGCGCAACCACCCACCCTCCACCCGATTGGTCAGCCCCTGTCCCTGCAGCTCTAACAACAAATGTGTCGTAAGCGCTATGGCTAATCCCGCCTGTGCCGCGACTTTTCCCACTGGTGTTGGCTCCGCAGAATTCAGGGAGTCGTAGACAGCGAGCTCGTTTCGAGAAAGCTTCTGCACCGCCGACTTTTCCCACAACAATTCGAGCTGAGCATCCTCATTCACTGTGCCAACTGACCGATACAGCGACCGCACATTGTCGGCACTACACACCAGTACAGCCTCGCCACTGCGGATTAGGTCATGACAGCCAGAGGTAGTTTGCAGCGTCACCGGTCCCGGCACTGCTCCCAAGGGCTTGTTTAACCTCACTGCCCAGTTCGCTGTGTTGCGCGCCCCTGAACGCCAGCCCGCCTCGACGATTGTGGTTGCTCGTGATAGGGCCGCTACCAGCCGATTCCTAGTCAAGAACCGATGTCGCGCAGGTCGCACTCCCGGTGGATACTCCGTAATCAGCGCACCCCGCTCTGCAATCCGGTCGAAGAGTTCTGCATGCGCCCGCGGATAGTCAACCCCTACACCACCCGCTCCGACCACAACCGTAGTGCCGCCAGCGTCGAGCGCAGCACGATGCGCCGCGGCATCAATCCCTAACGCACCACCACTGATGACGCTGACCCCCGCATTCGCGAACTGTCCCGCGAATTGGGCCGCCACTTGTGTCCCGTAGCTGCTGGCCATCCGCGTTCCGACAATCGCCACCGTTTCACTGAGCATCTCCCGCAAGTCACGGCCACGCACCCACAGCGCAAGTGGTGGCGCATCGGCGCGGTCACGGACTTCGAGCGTCGTAAAGCAGGACAGCAGCTCCCCCGGCCACTCTGGGTGTCCCGGATAAATAAGGCGCCATCCCATCGCTGCCGCCAGCTCCAAATCCTGGCCGCTTTGGTCAACCTGGGCCCGCGCCTGCGTCGTATTGAGCAGACCTTCCGGCAGCCCGGCGCGAGCCTTGATCCTCTCCGCTACCTCTACCGGCCCAAACTCCGTCACGAGCCACACAATCTGCGGATGCGTCGCCTCTACCACACGATTCAGATAAGCCCACGCGTGAATTTCGTCCATTTTCTCCCCCTTGATAATGGTTCGGTTGCATTAGCCGCTCGTTGTATTAGCCGCCCTCGCGGTCGTGCAGCTGGCAGGCACGTTGCATGTGCTCGAAGGTAAACGTGTCTACCCCCGAGAGATCTGCGAGCGTCCACGCCACTGCGATTACTTTGTCCACTCCCCGCTGGGTAATCTCTCCGTTCCTCAACTGAAAGTCCAATAACGCCATCGCCTCTTCGTCCAGGCCCGCGTGACGACGCAGAAGCGCGCGTGGCACACTCGCGTTGGTGACGGCTGCTTCGTCGGCAAGCCCCAGGGCCTGCCATCGGTGGCGGGCACGGTCACGTGCGGCCTGTACCCGATCGCGAATGGCAGCGGATGGCTCATTGTGTGCTTTGTTTTTAATGCCCAGCTTGGCCCCGGCGGGACTGAGCGTGACGTTGAGGTCCATGCGATCGCGTAGCGGGCCCGATAATGCGCGACCATGCTTGGCTCGCTCGCTACTAGAGCAGGTGCATTCGCTGGCATACGCCGCCCCGCACCGACAGGGATTAGTCGCCATGACTAGTTGTGTTCTTGCCGGAAAGGTCACTCGATGGTGCGTACGCAGGTGGACGACCACGCCGTTTTCCATCGGCATCCGCAACGCATCCAATACCGCCGGGCGCATGAGGGTGATTTCGTCCAAGAAGAGCACCCCATGGTGGGCAAGGCTAATCGCGCCGGGCTTGGGCACAGCACCGCCGCCGACTAGCGCTGCCACAGTCGCGCTGTGATGCGGTGCCACAAACGGTGGATGTTGGACAAGAGTATCCGTAGTATCGAGCGCTCCGCCCACCGAATGCAGCGCGGTGACCTCGAGCTGCTGCCACTTCTGCAATGGCGGCAGGATTGTGGGCAAGCGCTCAGCGAGCATGGACTTTCCAGTTCCCGGAGAACCCTGCATGAACAGATTGTGCCCACCTGCTGCCGCTACCTCGAGGGCAAAGCGGGCCTCAGGTTGGCCATCGACATCGGCTAGGTCTACTGAGAAGGCTTGTTCGCTGGGGACGTCGTTAAGCGCGGGCGTCAAACCTGATCCGGTGAGTACCCAGCCCCATAGCTGTGTGAGGTCGGCTGCGGTGCAGACTGCAATGCCGTCGACAAGCGCGGCCTCTGCGGCGTTAGCGGCGGGCACGACGACCCAACGGGCACCGGCCTCGCGGGCGGCAAGGACCTGCGGCAGCACTCCACGCACCGGGCGAATGGAACCGTCGAGCCCGAGTTCGCCAATGAGCACCGTGTGGCGGAGACGACCGCGAGCCTCCATGTCATCCCTGGTTGCGATTAGGATGGCACAGACGATGGCGAGGTCAAAGCTAGTGCCGTGTTTGCGGATATGCGCCGGCGACAGACTAACCACGACTTTTGTTTTCGGCCAGGGCAGCTGCGAGTTAGCAACCGCCGTGCGCACGCGATGCTTGGCTTCCCCGACGGCGGCATCGCCGAGCCCACCGATATACATTCCCGGCAAGCCACGCCCAACGTCGGCTTCGACCTGCACAATAGTTCCCTCAATGCCACTGAGGCTGACTGCGAGAGCTGTACCGACAGTCATCTAGCAGTCCCACATGGTTGCCGCGTCGCAGATTGCGGGAATGTACGTAACCGCTACGACTGGAGGACCGGACGAAGGACTGGACACTGTGACTTCTGCGCAGTCGATAACTACGGACTCCAACCAGTAGGTAGAGCTTTCTGACCGCCACTGCGCCGCTGCCTTGTACAAATGACGAAGCTTTGCTGCGGTGATGGCCTCTCTGCCGTCCCCAAACTGACTACTTCGCGAGCTGCGCCGTGTTTTTACTTCCACAAAATGCAGCCTGCCGTCGACGTCTTCAGCAATAAGATCGAGCTCATAGCGTCCGACGCGCTCATTCCGAGCAATAATTTCCCACCCCTGATTCTCCAACATCTCAGCGACGAAATCCTCCCCAAACGCGCCGAGCTGTCTCGTTGTCAGTTCTTCAAAGTTCTGTGTCATAGCCCCCGGTCCCCCTGGTTCCCCGTTGAATTGTGCCTAGGCTGTTTAGTGCCTAGACTTTTGCCGCCTTGGCGGTTCGGAAACACTCTTGCACAGCGGGCATGACAAAGGCCTTCCGATAGATGCTCGGAAGGCCCAAACTGTGGATAATTTTTCGACTGTGGATAACTGTTAGCAGCTAGCTATACCAAGAGATGAAAAGCTATAAAAGCTACGGCAGT
The DNA here is from genome assembly GCF_001838325.1 of Corynebacterium sp. HMSC074C05. Lineage (NCBI taxonomy): Bacteria > Bacillati > Actinomycetota > Actinomycetes > Mycobacteriales > Corynebacteriaceae > Corynebacterium > Corynebacterium sp. HMSC074C05. The sequence goes on along the minus strand of NZ_KV836292.1, from coordinate 203,611 downwards.
CGTAGGTCAGGCTTATCCAGTTCCTCGATATTGACGTCCTTGAAAGTGATGACGCGCACGTAGCGGACAAATCGCGCCGGGCGGTGGACATCCCACACCCAGGCGTCCGACATCCGCAGCTCGAAGTAGACCTCGTTTTCGCTGTTGTGCGGGATTAGCTCCACAGCGTTGGCCAGGTAGAACCTGCGCTCCGTCTCAACAACATACGAAAACTGGCTAACGACATCGCGGAACTCCTTGTACAGGGATAGTTCAACGTCGGCCTCGTAGTTTTCTAGATCTTCTGCGCTCACGACCGCGACGGCTCCTTCGAGTGTTTACATGTTGCTCTTTTGTACATGTTGGCCTATTCGGGGTGCTCAAGATACTCCGCGTGCGCCAAGCGCACATTGCGGTATGACCACCGATGTTCGGGGGTTGCGCCATGGCGTGAAATCGCTTCCATATGCGATGCCGTGCCGTAGCCCTTATGCCCCGCCAGACCATAGTCCGGATACTTCTCCGATAGGTCAACCATAATGCGGTCGCGGGTGACTTTGGCTAAGACACTCGCAGCAGCAATGCATCGGCAGGCAGAATCGCCACCAATCACGGGCAAATAGGGTGCTGTGAAGCCGGACACCTTGAGTGCGTCGGTAAGCACATAGCCAGGGCGCTGCCCCAACCCGGCTACCGCGCGGCGCATTCCAGTGACATTCGCGTCCTGGATGCCGAATTGATCGACGTAAGACGCGGGGATCGTCGTCACGCAAAAAGAGGTGGCGAAGCGTTGGATGAGCGGAAAGAGCCGTTCGCGTGCGGCTGGCGTTAGTTTTTTAGAATCGGTGAGCTTATCCAGCTCTGCAATGGGGCGTTCGGGAAGGCAGCAGGCGGCGATAACTATCGGGCCTGCACAGGCGCCACGGCCAGCCTCGTCGACCCCAGCTACAGGCCCAAAGCCGCGCCTTGCCAGCGCGACCTCCATCGTGCGCGACTGCTTCAACCTCCGCAGTTTCGGCGCCGGCGGCGCGAGCAGACTGTGCTGACTAGTTGTGCTGGATTTAGTTGTGCTGGATGTCCGGATCATCGACGCCACCGATTCGGTTAAACGGCAGAATGATTGCCTGCACCTTGCCGACGACGTTATCCAGCGGCACAGTACCCTGCAGCTCGTCACCCATGTGATAGCGAGAGTCCGCGGAGTTGGTGCGGTTGTCACCCATGACCCACAGATGCCCCTCCGGCACTGTTACCGGCCCGAAGTAAGGACCACCACACTGCTCTGAGCCAAGATTATCCACCACCGGCTTGTCTGCCGGAGTTTTAATGAAATCCTGGTCTGTCATCTTGCCGTCGACCATGATGCCGGGATCTCCTGGCCGGCACTGCACAGTCTGCCCGCCCGTGGCAATCACACGCTTGACCAACGCATTTTCATCCGGGGCGACAAGGCCAATCCAGGACCCAACCGTCTGCAGCGAGTTCGCCACCGGGTTAGTAGAACGCTGTGACACGTAGTTACTATTCCAGGACTCCGGGCCATTAAAGACGACAACATCGCCGGGCTTGGGATCTGAGAACTGGTAGGAAACCTTATCCACCCAAATGCGGTCACCGGTGCACCCGACACATCCGTTGAGCGTCGGCTGCATCGACTCGGATGGGATCACGTAGACGCGGCCGATAAAGGACTGCACACCGGCACTGATGAGCAGGGCAATCACGATAATGATTGGAATCTCGATGTACCACGGAGTGTGCTTTTCAGGCTCCTCGTCAAGTTTCCGGAAGCCTTTCAAGCCTTCAGTACGGTCTTCTTTTTGGCCGTCAGTCTGTTCGCGCGAATCGTCGTCGGTCATGGGAAATGACTATACGCGATAGAAAAATCCCCACCGAGCTCAACACTCGATGGGGATTATTTTGCGCCAAAGGACTAGCGGCGCTCCTTGATGCGTGCAGCCTTACCGCGCAGGTTGCGCAGGTAGTACAGCTTCGCACGGCGAACGTCGCCCTTGAAGACAACGCGAATCTCGTCGATGTTCGGGGAGTGCACCGGGAAGGTACGCTCAACAGCGATACCGAAGGATACCTTGCGGACGGTGAAGGTCTCGCGGACGCCACCGCCCTGGCGACGGATAACGACGCCCTTGAAGACCTGAATACGCTCGGTCTTACCTTCAACAATCTTTACGTCGACCTCGACGGTGTCACCAGCGCGGAACTCCGGAATGTCGTCGCGCAGGTATGCTGCATCAACCTTGTCAAGAATGTTCATGGAAACTTATTCCTTTACTTTTTGCATAGACAGAGGACCCTGGCGGCGCTTTCCCACAGAGGGACGCTCGGCCGGTTCATGCCCGAAACAGGTAAAGCTGCCTATAAAGACAACCTGGAAATTATTACACACCCCCTGGTCAGAAACCAAACTCATCCATGCTCGGCGGGTCTTGCGGGTTGGGAGTATCGGCGTCTTCTCCCCCGCGCGCTTCCTCGACCAGCTTCCGCGATTGCTCAATCAGCTCCTGGCGATACTCGTTATACTCTGCCAGCGCCTGCGTCATCCGCAATCCCCGTTTGTCAAAGGTGTAGCGTCCGTGCCCGGCGAGCGGCCCATCTTCCAAGCTCACCGCCTTTTTGCCCGTGCTTGACGACGTCCACAGTTCCACTCCATCTCGATTACGTGCAACATTCCACAGACCAGCCGTTTTCATGTTGTGATGTCGACGGCAGAGGCAGTGGAGGTTCGGCGTTTCCGTTGCCCCGCCCTCCTCTGGGCGCTCTTTGTCATACGGCTCAATATGGTCAATGTCGCAGAGCTCCGCAGGCACATCACAGCCTGGGAAACGACACGTGCCGTCCCGACCTTTAACGAAGGCCCTCTGACTTTCGGTTGGGGCGTAGCCCTCCGCAGTTTCGTCGGCAAGCATACGAATATGCGTGACCTTATCAATCCACGCTCGCGTAGCTAGCTGCGAAATCCAGCCAACGCCGCCAAGCCAGGCGGTGCGAGGGCGCTCCTCTGTGGCGGGACAGTACAGGTTGAGTATGATTTTTGCCTCCGCGGTGCCGCGGATGAGGTGCGTCAAAGCTTCGACACGGGTGCAGCCAGCTGAGGTGGAGATGGATTCGAGGGTGGCTTTAAATTCGAGAGCGCGGGTCTTTTCCAGCTCCATAAAAACTTCCGCGAAGTTGTCGCCGTCTTCAAAACCGATGCTCTCTCCTACTATTTCGCGTTCTCCTGCGGGAAGCAGCGGATCAACATCCCCCGGAAGGTTTTTGGGGCGAAGCTGAGGTTCAATTTCTTCGATAACCCGTTGCAGGAACTTATGCAGGCTGCGAACTCCCCGGAGCGCCTCGCCATGCTTACGGGGAATGACAAAGCGGGCAATTTCTTCTTCAACAGCTGCACGCACCTCTGGATCATGGAGCGGCGCTGTCGCGCGAGCAATGGTGATCAAATGCGCAAAGGGCAAATGAGCTCGAGCTTTAATAAAGGCACCCAGCCGAGGCATGCGCGCTAACTGAATGCCGACCTCTACATACTCGAGCGCTTTACCGCGGGAAATACCCAACTCGGGCGCGATTTCAGCAATGTATGCATCCACATCGATCTCAAGCGACTTCGGCGTGCAACCGCAAGCTATACCCAGTTCCAAGCGGTTGCGTTGGATACCCGCCACCGCCAACTGGTTCGTAGATGACTCGTGGAAAAACTGCGGCGCTTCAGGCAGCAGAGCCGCTTGGTAAACATCGGACGGTTGTTTGGCCGGACTATCTTTTTCAGACATTGTTCCCCCAAAGCCCCAACCCCACTCGGTGTCGGCGACCAGTGAATATCACTAGCCCAACGCCAAGAAAAGAAGCTCAAGTACTTTTGTTCTTGATACCACCATTTTAGCACTCTCATTCGATTACACAACCCCTTTGGTGAAACTTTTTCGCTTGTTTTTTCGAGTGAGATATTGAATGTCACGAGGTGCATATTCTTGCGACAGGCCGCGCACGCTAAGACGGCGCGCTAGAACGTCACGCTGATACACACGCCAATAACAACCGCCGCTGACCGCCGCCGACCGTCGCCACAAAGCATCCCCCCACTGATAGATTGTCTCCATGCCACAGATTCCACGCTTTGACCCCTGGATTGTTCGAGGAACAATCATCGCCCCGTGTGCACTGGCCATTGCACAGCTTCTATGGGTGATTGCTATTTCCGAGCGGCTACCGGAACAAATAGCAACGCATTGGAGCGGTAACGACACTCCCAACGGTTTCATGCCGCCGATTCAAAGCACCTTGATTATGGCCATCATCGTCATCGCATGTGCACAGATCGGTTGGCTCGGCGCCAAGACCAGTACGCCGCTTGTCGTACGCAAGCCAATTGCAATAACCAATCTCGCCCTCTGCGGCTTCTTAATCGGCATTGAATTCGCGATTATCATCCCGCAACTCGACACGACGGATCCGACGACCGCCCGAATCGGCTGGATTTATGCAATCGCCGGTGTCGTCATCGGTCTAGCAGCTGCCCTATTCGTGACGCGCCGCCTCAAGGACTACTCCTCGCTTACCGACGCCACGGTCACCGAGCCGACATCGCCACAGTTGCCCCATCGAGAAGGAGACCCAACTCCCATCGATGTCAGTGTGACCATCTCTAAGGGGGTCAAGGTCGCCCTTGCAGTCTGGTGCGTGGTGTCTGTAGCGCTCGCAGTGTTCCTGCCAAGCCTCGGCATTATTTTCTTGCTGTGCACGCCGCTATTCCTCATTGCATATGAGACCGGCATGACACTAGATACCGCCCCAAAGACAGATTCCATCACTATTTTTAACGGTTGCGGACCATTGAAGATGAAGCACCGCATCGAGCTTCGAACCGTTAAGTACGCGGCACCGGGGAAATATAACTGGGTCGATGGTGGCGGTATTGGCCTTCGCCTCGGCAATGACGGTCGCATCAGCGTTGCGGCCCGGTCGGGCGAGGCCGTCAAGATTGAGACCTCAGGCTCCAACTACACCATCGTCGTACCGGATGGAATGGCTGCGACTGTCGCGGGAGAGATTAACAGCCGCATCGACGCTATGCGCTAACAGGCTATGCGCTAACAGATCAAGCGCTAAAAGCCCGCCCTGCGCAGCGCGTCGGCCATGGAACCGCCCTGCTTCTTGTTCTGGGAACCGCGCTTGCGCCCCTTGCCGTGACCATCACCACGACGACCACCACCACGACCTTCACGGCGACCGCCGCCACGCTTTGGCTTGGCATCCGAGGCGTCGTCGTCAAGCCTGAGCGATAGACCGATTCGATTGCGTTCGACGTCAACGTCGAGAACCTTTACCTTGACCACCTCGCCCGAGCGGACGACCTCATGTGGGTCGGAGACGAAACCGCGGGCCATGTTGGAGACGTGGACGAGACCGTCCTGGTGGACTCCGACGTCGACGAAGGCGCCGAAGGCCGCGACGTTAGTCACGGTGCCCTCGAGAATCATGCCGGGCTGAAGATCGGAGACCTTTTCCACGCCTTCCTTGAAGGTGGCGGTGACGAACTCGGGACGCGGATCGCGGCCAGGCTTGTCCAACTCAGTCAAGATGTCCTGGACGGTGGGCAGACCGATGCCGGCGGACTCGTCGACGAAGTCCGCAGCACGCAACTTGGACAGGACGCGGGAGTTGCCGATGATCTCCTGGACGCTGACGCCAGCCGACGCTGCGATGGCGTCGACGACGCGGTAGGACTCCGGGTGCACAGCTGAGGCATCCAGCGGGTTGGTGGCACCGTGGATGCGCAGGAAGCCAGCGCACTGCTCGAAGGCTTTGGGACCGAGACGCGGAACCTTCAACAGTTCCTTTCGGGAGGTGAAGGCGCCGTTTTCGTCTCGGTAGGCGACGATATTGTCCGCAACGGTCGAGGACACGCCAGCAACGCGACCGAGCAGCGGTGCGGAAGCGGTGTTGACCTCCACACCGACAGCATTCACGGCATCCTCCACCACGGCATCGAGAGAGTGCTCGAGCTTGGTCTGGGAAACATCGTGCTGATACTGCCCGACGCCGATGGACTTCGGATCGATTTTCACGAGCTCGGCAAGCGGGTCCTGCAGGCGTCGGGCAATCGAAACGGCACCTCGGAGAGAGACATCCATGTCCGGGAACTCAGCTGCGGCCAGGGACGATGCGGAGTACACGGAAGCACCGGCCTCAGAGACCACCACAGGGGTCGGCTTTTGGCCTCCGGCCTGAGCAATCAGATCGGCTATTTCGCGGGCCAGGGTTTCGGTCTCGCGGGAAGCGGTGCCATTGCCGATAGCCATGAGCTCCACGCGGTGCGTGGCACAGAGAGTGGCCAGCTGCTCCTTGGCGCCAGACCAGTCATTGCGCGGCTGGTGCGGGTAGACGATGGCAGTGTCGAGCACCTTGCCGGTGGAGTCGATAACGGCGCACTTCACACCATTGCGGTATCCCGGATCCAGGCCGAGAGTGGCGCGCTGACCAGCAGGGGCAGCCAGCAGCAGGTCGCGCAGGTTACGGGCGAAGACATCCACGGCTTCAGCCTCGGCGCGCTCCTTCAGTCGAGTGCGGGCATCGAGGGCAGCGGACACCTCCAACTTGGTACGCCAGCCGAAACGAACGGCTTGGTCAATCCACTTGGAGGCACCGCCGTCGGGAAGCTCAAAGGCCTCACGAATCATGTGTTCGTAGGTCTCATCTTCACCCGCATCGATGTTGAGAGTCAGGATGCCCTCGGCCTCTCCACGCAGCACGGCCAGCACGCGGTGGCTGGGCATGGTCTCCAGCGGTTCGTTGTGCTCGAAGTAGTCGCGGTACTTCGCACCCGCAGTCTCCTTGCCCTCCACCACGGCAGCGGCGGCGGAACCGGAAGACCACACCTGCTCACGGACAGAGCCAACCAAATCAGCATCAGTAGCGAAGCGATCGACCAAAATGGCACGGGCACCGGTCAGAGCGTCCTTCGCATCCTTACCAGCTGCCTCGCCGTACTTGGCGGCCAGAGCCTCTGGGTCCGCCGCGGGGTCGGCCAGTAGCTCCTCCACCAGCGGTTCGTACCCGGCCTCACGCGCAATATCGGCCTTGGTCTTGCGCTTCTTTTTGTACGGCAGGTAGAGATCCTCCAACCGTGCCTTGGTGTCGCAGGCGAGGATGGCGGCCTTGAGGTCGTCGCTAAGCTTTCCCTGCTCTTCGATGGCGTCGAGAATCGTCTGCTTGCGCTCTTCTAGTTCGCGCAGGTAGATTACGCGTTCCTCGATGAAACGCAGCTGTGTGTCATCGAGCCCGCCGGTTACTTCTTTGCGATAGCGGGCGATGAAAGGCACGGTGTTGCCTTCGTCGAGAAGCTTGATAGCGGCTGCGACGGCACTTTCGGCAACGTCCGCACCAGTGGCGGCGAGTTCTCGGGCAATTACTGATGAAATCACCCGGGCAACTTTACTATCGTGGAAGTACCAATTGGCGAACGCCCCACAGAAGGCTCGCAGTTAACACCGGAAAAGGAGCCCCATGAAGCAGAAACTCTGTGCCGAATACCTGCGCATTTCCGATGAGGAGGCAGCGCGGTTAGTTGAGGTCGCAGCACCTGCGGCGACCAGCGACGGCGGCACGGCGGGGCTCGTTAACGACGGCGCGGAGAAGATTATTCTGCAGCACTTCGTCGACGTTCCGGACGAAGATGCCCTGGACATCGACACGGACTGGGAGTCCCTGCTGCGCACCCTGACCGGCAATCCCATCGACGGCCAGGCGCTCGGCGACCCGCTGGCGGAGGCCATCCTCGGCGCCGACCGCGTCTGCCGCAAGCCGCTGTCTGCAGTCATCCGCGCCGATCGCGTCGGCGACGTGCACCAGGCGCTGGCAAACATCGACTTAGACGCCCGCATCACAGACAATGGTTCGCTTATCGACGAGGCCACTGCGACACAGCGGTACCGCGAACTCGTGGCCTTCTACGAGGAGACTAAGGCAGCGCGTAGCGCCGTGCTCGTGGCCATCTCCTAAGAACTAGCAGCGCAACTGCTAAGCCGATAACTCCGGCGATGAGGCCGCCGATAACATCGGTGAGCCAGTGCGCCCCGACCCACACGCGCGACAGTGCCACAGCACCGATAAGCGCGATGATGGCCAGGTCGAGCAGCTTGCGAGCTGTGCGGCGCAATACGGGGATGGCCAGCTGCATCGCGGCCATGCCGCTGGAGGTAACCGCTGCCACATGTGCAGAAGGAAACGCCGCATCGTGCAGGTTGACCAGAGAGAACTCCTCGCCCGGTCGATCGCGGTCCAAAAACCACTTCATGGCATAAGTCACCGCAATCGACGAACCGAATGACGCCGGTAGTAGCAACGCCCACGCACGGAAGCGGAACCATAGAAGTGCCGCAGCAACTAGTGTGACCGGCGCGACGTAAATCGGCCGGATAATCTCGCTCAAAGTCAGCATCAAACTATCGACGCGGCCATCCTGTGCTCCATGCAGGTCACTGACCCAGCCTGCAAACGACTGATCTACGCTCCCCGCCAGCTGCGTTTGAGTGAACCACGCCAGTGCCCCTAGGACAGCTAACCAACCAATGACGTGCCGGGGTCGCGCAATTCGAACACGTGCCACTAGCAGTTCTCCTCGGTTACTTCCCCAATGACCTCTTGAATTATTTCCTGGTCACGGACGCTGAGGTCGACGTCGGCAAGCAAATCCGGACGACGTTCGGCCGTACGAATGAGTGACTGATCGCGCCGCCAACGGTCCACCAGCGCGTGATTGCCGCTGAGGAGAACGTCCGGCACTTCTAGTCCACGCCACTCGCGCGGCTTTGTGTAGGACGGCCCTTCGAGCAGACCGTCAGAGAAAGAGTCCTCCTCGTGGCTCTTGCGGTTGCCCAACACACCTGGGATTAACCGCACGACGGACTCCGCAATCACCAGCACCGCCACTTCCCCGCCGATCAGCACATAATCCCCAATAGAGACCTCACGCACGCGATAACGATTAGCGGCATCATCAATAACGCGCTGGTCAATGCCCTCGTAGCGCCCGCACGCGAACACAATGTGCTCCTCGTGTGAGAACTCCTGCGCCATCTGCTGCGTAAACGGCTCGCCCGCCGGGGTCGGGACAATCAGCAGGGGCTTCGCTGAATCTTCTTCGCTTAACGACGGCACTTCCACTGCAGCATAGGAAGATTCCTCGGCCAAACCCAGTTTCTGATCATGGCGGACATTGTCCAAATGCGGCACAGCGGATGTCAACGACTGCTCCACTTTCAGCGTCGCGACCTCGTCGAGAGCGGGACCCCAGACATCCGGCTTCATAACCATGCCGGGGCCACCGCCGTAGGGCGAGTCATCCACGGCCTGGTGTACACCTGGCGCCCAGTCGCGCAGGTTGTGCACTCCGACGCTCAAAATGCCCTGTTCGATTGCCTTGCCCAGCAGCGCATGACGCAGTGGCTCGAGGTACTCCGGGAAGATTGTGACTACATCGAGACGTAAGCTCACAGCTCCAACAGTCCTTCCGGTGGAGTGATGGTGACGGTAGAATTCTCAAGGTCTACTTCCGGAACGATTTCCTCTACCAGAGGGATAAGAACCTCCCGGCCGCCGCCGTCAAGCGTGACTTCAAGGAGACGGTGAGCGGGAGCACGAACAATAGAAGTGACCTCGCCGATATCGGTGCCGTTGTAGACAACGCGCAGGCCAACGAGCTCAAAGTCGTAAAAGTCCTCGTCTTCGAAGACGGGCTCGGCATAAAACTTCATACCCCGATGACGCTCGGCCTCATTGCGCCCCGGAATCTCTTCGAAGCGAACCAGCAAACGCCCCTGGTGTGGGCGTGCCGTTTTAACAGTCAGCTGTTCCTCACGGCCGGCCTGTACACCCAACAGCGTGGCCCCGACTGCGAAACGCCCTTCCGGGTCATCCGTTGTCGCATCGACGACGACTTCCCCGCGTACACCGTGGGGCTTAATTACTCGGCCAATAAGCACCATGTCAGCTACCGACACGCGCACACTCCCTCTCTTATAAAGGCTCTGTAAAACACCCGCGTAAAGCAAAAAAGGCGCCACCTAACACTTCGTCTTGAAGTATAAGGTAGCGCCCGGATTAGCTAAGCGGCGTACTCAGCGTCCTTATTACTCGGCGTCCTCGGAAGCCTCGGACTCAGCAGCCTCAGCCTCGGCAGCCTTTGCGGCCTCCTCAGCTTCCTTAGCAGCCTTAGCTGCTTCCTTGGCCTCGCGGCGCTTAGCGGTGATGGCCTCAGCGGACGGGCCGTTGTTGGCCTCTTCCAGAGCCTTGTTGAACAGCTCGAGCTTGGTCGGCTTCGGCTCAGCAACCTTCAGGGTGCCCTCTGCACCCTCGAGGTCCTTGAACTTCTGCCAGTCGCCGGTGACCTTCAGCAGAGCCAGAACCGGCTCGGTCGGCTGTGCACCGACGCCCAGCCAGTACTGAACGCGCTCGGAGTCAATCTTGATGATCGACGGCTCTTCCTTCGGCTGGTAGATGCCCAGGTTCTCGATAACCGCACCGTTGCGACGGGTACGAGCATCAGCAACGACAACGCGGTACTGAGCGGTACGAATCTTACCCAGGCGCTGCAGCTTAATCTTGACTGCCATGAGGATTTCCTCTTTCTTCTATGTCACTGGACAATACTTATGCATCCGAGCTCACGAGTAATAGCTACCGAAGTGCCTCGGACCGGTTTTGCCCTTGGGATATTTACACTGCGCGTGACCACCGGGCGGCCGTGGCCGGATCCGATGAATTCGCAGTCGTGCCTCAGCTGAGGGTTCTCATTGAGACAACTTGAGGTATGTTACCAGCAGTTTTTGGAAATTAACAAAACTGCGCACTCGAAACACTGCACACCCACTAAAGCTGGACGTCGTTGACAGTGCGGTAACGTAACATTCTATGAAAACCACCGGCACCCAGTATAGGTATGACTTGGACGGACTACGGGGCATTTCAATTGCCCTCGTAGTCCTTTTCCACGTTTACGTCGGTCGCGTTTCCGGTGGTGTGGACGTATTCCTCTTGCTCTCCGGGTTTTTCTTCTTCGGCGCGCAGTACCGCAATGCCATCAACCCCAGGCAGTCCATCAATCCATGGTGGAGTATTTGGCGTACGCTGCGTCGCCTAATCCCGACACTGGTGCTGGTCCTCTTCGCGACAACCCTGTTTGTCGTTTACTTCATTCCATCGCTTCGCACCATCGACATTGCCCAGCAACTCCGCGCCAGCCTGCTCTACTACCAAAATTATGAACTGGCAATCCAGGGCTCAGACTACGCTGCCGCAGAGAGCGAAACTTCCCCACTGCAGCACCTGTGGTCAATGTCGGTACAGGGTCAGTTTTATCTCGGCTCCATTTTGCTCATCTCCCTACTCGCCTGGATGACGCGCTCATCCCGGATTGTCGGGACTGTCACCTCACCAGTGGAGGCGAAGCGTACCGACGCTACTGGCGGTAGACTCCGCCGAATCCTCACCCCGTTGCTGGCAGTTATCACTCTCGGCTCGCTTGCCTATGCCTTCTATATGCACTCCGAGAACCAGGGGTGGAACTACTACTCCACTGTCAGCCGCCTCTGGGAACTCTGCCTCGGCGCACTACTCGGACTGATTCTTGTCCGGGGCCCCATCCCCATGCCCAAGCCTCTACGAGTGCTGTTAGCAGCCATCGGCCTCGCACTGGTGGTCTCCACCGGTTTCATCTTCGACGGCGCCGCGCAGTTCCCAGGCCCTTGGACCCTATGGCCCCTCGGTGGTGCTGCGCTGATTATTATCGCCGGCCCCGAGGCAGGTTGGATTTCCAAGTTCCTGGCCAGCCGCCCAATGCGCGAGATAGGCCAGAGCGCCTACGCGCTCTACCTGTGGCACTGGCCTCTTCTCATCCTGGCCATAAACTACCTCAACCGCGATGCCCCGGGGCTGAAGCTCGGTACCGCGGTCATTATCGTTTCCTTCATTCTGGCCAAGCTCACCAATAAATATGTCGAGCTGCCGCTGGCCCAATCGACTCGTCGACCGACCCGGACACAACCCGTCGTCGGCGATGCCATCCACGCAATCAAGCATCGTCGCCCGGCTCGTCGTCAAGCGGTAGTCGGCGCTGTTGTAATCATTGCGTTGGTTGGCATGACCAGCCTTGTCAACGTGCAGCAGCTGCGCGTCAATCGTGCCTCTGCCACCAGCCTAGATCCAATGGTCTATCCAGGTGCGCTCGCGCTTACCGACGGGTACGAGGTGCCGAAGGCAGCCACAAAGCCGAATACCGATTTCATCACTGACCTCTGGCCGGAACCCGCCCTCGATGGTTGCCTTGCGACAGGCGGCGAAGATGTCGGATACTTCCCGCCGAATCGCCGTTGGCGCGATGAGACCCAGCCGTGTGTTTACGGTGACCCGGATGCTAGTGAATCGATTGTCATAATCGGGGGCTCGCACATGGAACACTGGTTCGCCCCAATTGATGCCTACGGCAAGAAGCACGGTTACCGAGTGGTCGTTCTCCTTCGACAGGGCTGTCCAGCGACTTTAGAACCAATCCACGGAGTCGGCGACATCTGCGTGCCCTGGACTTTCGAGGCACTGCAGAAAATTGACGAGATTCAGCCAGAGATGGTTTTCACCACCTCGACCAGGCCCTTATTCCAGGCAGACCCACCGCAGCCCGGCGACTATACGCCGGATGGCTATGTCTCGTTTTTCGCTGCTCTACAAGAACGCGGAATTGATTTCTTCGCCATCCGCGATAACCCGTGGGCGCTACGGGAGGACTTGAGTCAGTTCTCCCCCAGCGTGTGCGAAGAAGCGAACGAAGATTGCACCATCCACCGCAAAACTGCTCTAAATGCAGAAAATCCCTCTGAGGAAATTCTTGCAAACTTCCCCAACGGGCACAGTCTAGATTTTTCCGACATCTTCTGCGGCCCGACTACCTGCCGCAATGTTATCGGCAATATCTACGTCTACCGCGACAGCAATCACATCACCGATGAACTAGCGGCCACCTTCAGTGCCGAAATGGGCCGCCAGATCCAGGAGAGCCTGCGGGACTAGCTACTTCTTGCCCCAGCTACTTCTTGCCCTGCCCGAAGTCGAGATTATTGAGGTCAAAGCCCTCCATGCCTTCTGGCAGCTGGTTGCCCATCTGCTTCTGTAGCTTCTGCAGCTCGGCCATGCTAGGCATCCCCGGCATGCCCTGCATACCGGGCATTCCGCCACCGCGCATTGCCTTCGGCGGCGTCGGGCCGCGGTTAGCGCCCTTGCGCTTATTCTTGCCCTTGCCCTTTCGGCCACGCTTGGCCTTGCGGTTCGATGGGCGGCCACCGCCCATACCGAAACGACCGGCCATCTGAGCCATCATCTTGCGTGCCTCATTGAAGCGCTCGATGAGCTGGTTAACCTCCGAAACAGACACACCGGAACCGTTGGCGATACGACGACGTCGTGAAGCGTTCAGAATCTTCGGATTCTCGCGCTCTTCCGGAGTCATACCGCGGATAATCGCCTCGATGCGGTCAAGCTGCTTTTCGTCGACCATTTCGGCAGCCTTGGACATTTCCGCTCCGCCGGGGAGCATCTTGAGGATGTTACCGATTGGGCCCATCTTGCGGACCATCATCATCTGCTCGAGGAAGTCCTCGAGAGTCAGCTCGCCGGAACCGATCTTCTGGGCGGATTTCGCGGCCTGCTCATGATCGATTTCCTTGGAAGCGACCTCAACCAACGTCTTCAGGTCACCCATGCCCAGGATGCGGCTGGCCATGCGGTCTGGATGGAAGACGTCAAAGTCCTCCAACTTCTCGCCCGTGGAGGCGAACAGAATCGGCTTACCGGTGACCTCACGGATAGACAGAGCAGCGCCACCGCGCGCGTCGCCATCGAGCTTGGTCAGGACAACGCCGGTGAAGTCAACGCCGTCTCGGAAGGCCTTGGCGGTCTCCACCGCGTCCTGACCAATCATGGAGTCGATGACAAACAGAACTTCATGTGGGTTGATGGCATCGCGAATATCGCGGGCCTGCTTCATCAGAACCTCATCGATACCCAGGCGACCTGCGGTATCGATAATCACCACATCGTGGCGATGCTGGCGAGCATAAGCGAGGCCACGGAACGCGGCGTCAACTGGGTTGTCCTCGCTGGTGCCCATTTCATGGGTGGAATCGAGGCTGGTGCCCGGGAACGGTGCGAAGCACGGCACGCCTGCACGCTCAGCCACGATTTCCAGCTGCTGCACCGCACCTGGGCGCTGCAGGTCGCAGGCGACGAGAACTGGGGTGTGCCCCTGATCCGTGAGGTACCTGGCCAATTTACCGGCCAAGGTGGTCTTACCAGCACCCTGCAGACCGGCCAACATGATAACCGTTGGCGGCTGCTTCGACATATTGAGACGTCGAGTCTCGCCACCGAGGATGTTGATCAGTTCCTCATTGACAACCTCAATGATTTGGTTGGCCGGGTTGACCGTCTGGCTGCCAATAATTTCGTTAGCGCGTTCCTTGATGCGCTTAATGAAGGTACGGACAACCTCGAGGGAGACATCGGCTTCCAGAAGAGCCAGCCGAATCTCGCGGGCGGTGGCGTTAATATCCGCCTCAGTCAGGCGACCCTTCCCGCCCAGCCCCCGCAGGGCACCCGTCAAACGATCGGAAAGAGACTCAAACAAGTTTCCAGCTCCCCTTTTGCCTTGTCTTTTCTTAACTGTTCTACCGTACCCGCTGGCTACTCCGTTTGGCACATATCTATAGCTTCGCCTATCGACAACAATTGCATCCCATCCACCCTAAACACCCCGATTCGGGTGTAACCAATAGGAAGTAGAAAACGTCAATAGGGTGAAGCTATCTTATTCTCGGGACTGTTAAATTACTATTCGTTATTTTAACGTGACAACTAAGTACGACCTAAGACAGGGTTGCCCCACTGCATAAAGAACGTTTACACAATCTAGCTACCGTCAGTTAGATAACAGACAGATAACGCCAATAGCTAACTTTCACTAAGGGTGACCCTAGCGCACACTTCCCCCGAAATGGTGTAAGCCAAATTGCAAACCGGCAGCATTGCAGCAGGTCAAAGTGTGCCACTACACACCTAGAGTTATTCCTATAACTACTTCCAATGCCATGCATATATCAACCAGTTTATGGTTAGCCATGAACCTAGTTAACCGCAGTTGGCCTGGTTTTATTTTCCGCCGTGCACGATGAGGGATGAACGGCGAAATCATATTCATCGGTCTCTGACCGTTTGACTCCTTGAGAGGTTTTCATGAAGAAGTTCACTACGGCTATCGCCGCCGCCG
This sequence comes from Corynebacterium sp. HMSC074C05, assembly GCF_001838325.1. Lineage (NCBI taxonomy): Bacteria > Bacillati > Actinomycetota > Actinomycetes > Mycobacteriales > Corynebacteriaceae > Corynebacterium > Corynebacterium sp. HMSC074C05. The sequence continues at coordinate 188,304 of NZ_KV836292.1, read as the reverse complement.
CCTTCTCCGCCAGCATGATTGCAAGCGCAGGCATCGCTACTGCACAGACTCCGGCCCCAATGCCGACCGAGTGCCCCGCCGGCCAGCACTTTGAAAACGTCGACGGCACTTTCCAGTGCGTTGCAGACCAGCCTGAGCAGGATTCCACTGACGGAATTCCGGCCCCAATGCCGGACAAGTGCCCAGACGGCCAGCACTTTGAGAACGTCGGCGGAACCTTCCAGTGCATCGCGGACAAGGAAGCCCCTAAGCCTGAAACGCCCGGCAACAATGAGTCCCAGCCCGGTGACCTCGGAAACCCAGGTATTTCTGATAAGCAGTGCCCGGAGGGCGAGCACTTCGACATGAGCAAGCCGGCTCCGGGCAACCCGAACGTCTTCGGTGTCTGCGTCAAGGACGAGACGAAGCCGGATACTGACAAGCCAAGCAAGGACGGTAAGCCGGGTAAGGACGGCAAGGACGGTAAGCCGGGCAAGGACGGCAAGGACGGCAAGCCAGGTAAGGACGGTAAGCCAGGCAAGGACGGCAAGGACGGTAAGCCGGGCAAGGACGGCAAGGATGTCAAGGTAAACGTTGACATCAAGATCTCTGCTGAGTGCAAGAACGAAAACAAGTGCACGAAGGAAGAGAAGAAGGCCAAGGAAAAGGCCGAGAAGAAGGCGTCCGAGTCCAAGAAGACGACCTCTTCCGAGAACGTAAAGAAGGTTTCAGACTCCAAGAAGTCTGAGCAGAATAACTCTGAGTCCAAGAAGGCTTCTTCCACTCAGAGCACTGGCCTAGCAGCCACCGGCGTTGACGCCACCACCCTGGGCGGAGCCGCTCTGGTTCTCCTGGTCGGCGGTGTCGCCGCTACCCGCATCGCCCGCAAGAACCGCTAAGAAGTTTAGGGTTCTATCCCGCTAGCGAAACATAAAATGCTCCCGACGCAAATTCAGCATCGGGAGCATTTTTTGTGCGTCATACCTCCGAAAAGTCATAACTCCTATAGCTCGACGCATAAACCCCACAGGCACCGATTTTTTACCAAACCTCTACGCCCCACCCGCCTTTCGCCACCCCGACACGATTAGGAAGCACCATTCGCCAGCAAAGATGAGCGAAAGCTATAAGACATTAGAAGACTCGGGTCCATTAGCGAAGACAGAAAAGCCCCCCCCTGCCGAGTCGATAGCGGCGAGTTCTATAAACGCTCCAACCACAACGGGTGTACACACTCAGCGTTGTAAATATAAGTTCCCACTTTCCCTTACTGGGGTTTGGACGAGTCAACAATTTCGCTTTACCCCCTCCCCAAACCCATACCACTAAAGAATTTAATTAGTTATTAGAATCAAACGTGTGAACAGTGTTCCCCCATAAGCCCATTGATTGCAGGGCTTTCCTATAGACATTGTGAGGTTCCCAAATGAAGAAGCTCTCTTCGACCATGGTGGCCGCTGCCGCTTCAGCCGGCATGCTCATCGGCGTTGGCGCCGCCACCGCACAGATTCCTGACCCCGCCCCGTCGGAATGCCCCGCCGGTCAACATTTTGAAAATGTTGGCGGTACTTTCCAGTGTGTAGATGACGCTGCAAACCCGGATCCAGGAGGTTCATCGAACGATGGCATCCCACCGGGCGTTGAGGACACCCAGACCTGTCCCGACGGTTCCCCACGGGATATGAGCAAGATTGACCCGGCAACCGGAGCTTACGGTGCTTGTAGCACCTCTGATGATTCCGGCCCCACTCCGGAGCCTGATGAAGATGCCCCAGAGAATGACGGAATTCCGCCGGGAGTCGATGACACCGCAACGTGCCCCGACGGTTCCCCGCGGGATATGAGCAAGATCGACCCGGCAACCGGAGTCTACGGCTACTGTCCAACTTCCGACGATGAAAACCCAGACGATGACGCACCGGGTGATGATGAAAACCCAGACGATGAACAGCCTGGGGACGACGAGAAGCCTGGGGAGGAAAACCCAGGCGACAAGCCCGACAACCCTAAGAATGACGGTAAGCAAACCGGGACCAAGAACACTGGTCTAGCAGTCACTGGTGTTCAGGCGACTGCCCTCGGCGGTGCGGCTCTCGTACTCCTGGTCGGTGGCGTGGCAGCTACCCGCCTCGCACGCAAGAATTCTAAGGATTCCTAGCACAACTCTCCGCTAGATTCCTAGCACCTCAACAGTAAAAGCCCCGGAGCCCCGCGTATCCTCTACAGAAATCTACGCGGTGGCTCCGAGGCCTTTACTTTTTGCCGGGGGGCAACGACCGACGCTGTACTCACCAATCGATGGAAAATTCACTCATCGATGTTAGTTACTATTTGCGGCCGCCGAGCAGTGCGTCGACAAAGCTCTCCGGCTCAAACGGCGCCAGGTGGTCAGCACCTTCACCAAGGCCAACCAACTTCACCGGTACACCGAGCTCGTTTTGCACCTGGAATACAATGCCGCCCTTCGCGGTACCGTCCAGCTTGGTCAGGGCAACGCCGGTGATGTCTACAACATCCCGGAAAGTACGAGCCTGCAGCAGACCATTTTGGCCAACCGTCGCGTCCAAAACCAGGATGACTTCATCAACCTGAGCCTTCTTCTCCACCACGCGCTTAATTTTGTCCAGTTGGTCCATCAGGCCGACCTTGGTGTGCAGGCGGCCGGCGGTGTCGATGAGCACCACATCAGCGCCGGACTCGATACCGTGAGCAACTGCCTCAAATGCAATAGAAGCAGGATCCGCGCCTTCAGCGCCACGAACGGTCTCGGCACCGACACGACGGCCCCAGGTTTCCAGCTGATCTGCAGCAGCGGCACGGAAAGTGTCCGCTGCACCGAGAACAACATGGTGGCCACCGGCAACCAGCACACGAGCCAGCTTGCCCGTCGTCGTGGTCTTACCCGTGCCGTTGACACCGACCACCAGAATCACTGCGGGCTTGCCCTCGTGCGGAAGTGCGCGAATGGAGCGATCCATCTCAGGCTTGCACTCCTCAATCAGCACCTCACGCAGCAGGGCGCGTGCCTGTTCTTCCGTGCTCACCTTCTGGCTGGCAATACGCTCGCGCAGCTTATCGACGACACGCTGCGTCGCAGCCGCACCGAGGTCAGCCATCACCAGGATGTCCTCGACCTCTTCCCACGCGTCCTCATCAAGGTCACCCGCGCCCAAGATGCCGAGCACAGACTGGCCAATTGCATTCTGCGACCGGGACAGACGACCGCGCAGGCGACCCAGACGTCCCTCAGCCGGGTCGATGGAGTCAATCTGCTGTTCCGTTTCTGGCTCCGGCGTCGGCTCCGGCTCTGGCGTCGGCTCCGGCTCTGGCGTCGATTCTGGTTCGGGAGTCGGCTCCGGCACCGGCACCGGTTCAGGAGCAGGAACTACCTCTACCTCAGGCTCTGCTTGGGGCTCTGGTTGTGGTTCCGGCTCGGGCTCTGATTCCTCTTCTCCGGCCGTAGGCAAATCGATTGGGATTTCCCGCATTACGCGGTCGTGATCCCCCTCCATTTCGGTGGGGTTATCGGGAATAGGCAGTTGGCCTTCCGGCTTCAGCAGGGAGCCATCCGTCGACTTATCAACGGGCTCATCAGCCTGCTTTTCCTCTGGCTCCGGAGCCTGCTTTTCAATCGGCTTTTCCGCCGGCTTGGGCATCGGTTTTTCAACCGGCTGCTTCTCACGGGTATCAGTCCCACTACCGGCCGGAGCGAAGTTAAAACCACTAGTGGCCTGGTAATTCCCAGACTTCTCCTGCTGGGTGAGTTCCTTAGTATCTTCCTTCGCAAAGGAAATGCGCTGGTTTTTCCTGCGGACATAGCCCACAACAAAAAGCAGCGCGATAATAACGACAATCGCGACGACAAGGAGTATCCACTGAGTTGGAGTCATAACTCTCATTATGCAGTATCAACGACTCTTCCTCACTTACTCCGCTCCTACTCCGCTCCTGTCGACGGAGTTGCGGATGCCGGTGACATTCGCTGCGAGATTACTCGAGTCACACCATCGCCCCGCATGGTCACACCGTAGAGCACATTCGCAACGTCCATTGTTGGCTTCTGGTGCGTAATGACAATCAGCTGACTGGTCGCGCGGAGTTCCTCGAGCAACGCAATAAGGCGACGCAGGTTAACGTCGTCAAGTGCGGCTTCCACCTCGTCGAGTACGTAAAAGGGACTCGGGCGCGCGCGGAAAATAGCGACGAGCATTGCCAGCGCCGTCAGCGACTTCTCGCCACCGGAGAGCAGCGAGAGTCGCTTGACCTTTTTGCCCGGTGGGCGGGCTTCAACCTCGATACCTGTCGTGAGCAGGTTGTCAGGCTCAGTGAGAACCAGTCGTCCGTCACCGCCCGGGAAAAGCGTTTGAAAGACCGCGGGGAATTCTGCCTCGACATCGTTCCACGCGTCTGTGAAGAGCTGCAGAATCGTGGCATCGACTTCCTCGACAACATCGGTGAGATCCTGGCGGGCCTTGAGGACATCATCGAGCTGCGTGGATAGGAAAGAGTAGCGCTCCTCCATCGCCTTATACTCCTCCAGCGCCAACGGGTTGACGCGGCCGAGCACACGCAGATCCTTCTCCGCCTGTTTGAGCTGCTTCGTCACGGCTGCGCGGTCAAAGTTCTCATCAGGAGCAAAGTCCGCGAGCAGGTCGTCGACAGACAGCCCCAACTGGTCGACGATGCGCTCTGCAGCCTCGGTCACACGGACCTGCGCCTGTGCACGGGCGATGTCTCCCTGGTGCGCGGAATCCGTTAGCTGTGCCAGCTCACGTTGCGCCCCATTTGCCTCCGTCCGTGCCGCCGATAGTGCCTGCGACACCGTCTTCTTCTGCGCCTCGGCATCGTCGCGATCGGCCTCTGCCCGCGCCAACGACACGTTGACCTTCGCACGCAAATCCTCAGCCAGCTCCGCGACGACTTCTGCCAATTCACGCTGGGCAACCTTAGCCATCTGCGTTTGCTCATGGCGCGCCTTTGCTATGCGCTCCGACGCAGCCTGGCGACGTAGCCGCTCGGCCTTACCTCGTACACTCGACAGTCTCTCCTCGGCCGTACGCAGCGACAGACGCGCCTCTGTCTCCATGGCGCGCACCGCCGTCAGAGCCTCCGAGGCACGGTCACGTTCGCTTGTCGACGGTTCCCCCTCCTCGGGGTCACGGTCAACGCGAGCCAAGCGGTCCGCAACCTCCGCCAATTCCTTCTGGAGCTTCGTTACTCGGTCCGCGGCTTCGACTCCACGCTGCTCAGCGCGTTCGGCATCATGCACCACGCCGGACAGCTGCGCCGTGGCCCGAGTTCGGGCATCCGTGAGGACCTTCATACGACTCTGATGCTCACGCAGCGCGGCACGGGCGGCCGCCGCGTCCGTGCGGCGGTCCTCTTCTTCGGCCTGTGCACCGGAGAGCACACCACCGAGGTCACTCAAACGCACCTGTGCTTCTGCTAGTTCTTCGCGAGTCTTAGCAATGTCGGCGGCGATTTCCACACCTGATGCAGTGCCACCAGCACCGCCAGCTACCCAACCAGAGCCACGCAGCACGCCATCGCGGTCAACAACGCGCAGTCGAGTATCCTGCGTCACCAGTTCGCGGGCAACGAGTTCGTCGTCGCAGGCCACGACATCAACGAGCAGAGAGGTCAACGAACCCGAAAGCTCCGCAGGCACTGTCACATGGTCGAGCAGCCAGGAGGCCTGTGCGGGCAAAGTGATGTCCAAGCGCCAAGAATCAGATGCATCCGCAGAATTGATAACGACGGCACTGCCTTTGCCCGAGGTCACCAGCTCGTCGATAAGCGAATCTCCATTGCCCTCGCTGACTAGTGCTTCGGCGGCTGCGCCGAGGGCTGCGGTGAGTGCTTTTTCCCAGCCAGCGTCGACATCAATGACTTCAGAGAGAACGCCGAGCTCGTGCTTTTCGCGTAGCCACGCGGTGCCGTCGTTGGCAGCGGCGGTGCGCGCGGTCTCTAGAGCTTCGATGCGGGCGGACAAACCTGAGACGCTGCGCTCGAGGTCGCGCTCGTCAGCACGGAGTTCTTTCAACCGTGTAGAGGCCAGCTCTGCTTCCCGGTTAGCCTGTTCATAAGCGCTCTGCAGCTCGGGACCTTCGAATTCGGCCTCGGCTAGTTCCTGCGCGGCGTTTTCCACGGCTTCGGTGGCATCGGCACGGCGTTCGTCGGCCTCATTGGTTTGCTCGGCAAGGCGTGCAGCTTCAGCTTCGGCGGCTTCCAAGCGAGTGCGCAGAGATTCTTCTGCGGAAATGAGGCGAACCACTCCTTCGCGGCGGTCGGCGATTGCGCGAACGGCCGCGAGGTGCTCGGCCTCGGCTTCGCGGAAGGTTTCCTCGGCATCGAAAAGCGTTTCTCGGATTTCCTCCAGCTTTTCGCGAGCCTCTGCCTCTGCCTCTGCAAGCGTGGCTTCTTCGGTGGCGGCATCGTCAGCACGCTGCTCCAGGAAGTCCGGATCTGGGCCTACCCACGGAGCGACGGAATGGTCGGCCGCGCGATCGGCGGCAATGCGGGCTGTCGCCTGAATACGCTCACCGAGTGCGGTGAGTCGGAACCATAGGTCACGAGCGGAGTCGGCAGCTGGAGTAATGTCCTCCAATTCGGCTTCAAGTTCTGCAGTGCGCTCAGCGGCGATTTCAGCACGCTCCGTGGCAGCTTCTACTTTTTCCTCAATCAGCTTGGCTTGACCAGCAATGTCATTGAGGCTGTCCTGCAAATCCACGAAGTCCGCGGCAGCCAAACGCAACTTGGCATCGCGCAGGTCTGCCTGCACAGTCTGAGCGCGAGAGGCTGCCTCAGCCTGACGTTTTAGCGGCTTGAGTTGACGGGAAAGCTCACCTGTCAGGTCCTGCAGCCGGTCGAGATTGGCCTGCATCGACTGCAGTTTACGCTGCGCCTTTTCCTTGCGACGACGGTGTTTGAGCACGCCTGCGGCTTCTTCAATAAACGCACGACGTTCCTCTGGCCGAGACTCCAGAATCTGAGAAAGCCGACCCTGGCCGACGATGATGTGCATCTCACGGCCAATGCCGGTGTCGCTGAGGAGTTCTTGGACGTCCATGAGGCGGACGCGAGAACCGTTGATTTCGTATTCGCTGGCGCCGTCGCGGTACATGCGACGCGTGACAGAGACTTCTTTATATTGAATGGGAAGTGCCCCATCGGAATTGTCGATGGTAAGAGTAACCTCCGCGCGCCCCAAAGGCTTTCGCCCGGAAGTACCCGCGAAGATGACATCTTCCATTTTGCCGCCGCGGAGGGTCTTGGCGGAGTGCTCGCCCATAACCCACGCGAGGGCGTCGACGACATTCGACTTACCAGATCCATTCGGGCCGACAACTGCGCAGATGCCGGGCTCGAATTTCATCGTCGTCGCCGAAGCGAAGGATTTAAAGCCCTTCAGAGTCAGCGATTTCAAATACATGGGGCAATATCTTACCTGCAGTTGTGGACTGGAGCTGAATTACCCCAAGGACCCACTTGTTTTCACAGCCTCATTTACACAGCCTGGATTACACAGCCGCCTGCTTGGCCGACGTGTAGGCCGATTCACCGTGCTGAGCAACGTCGATACCAGAATGTTCCTGCTCGCCGTGGATTCGCCAACCGACGGTTACCTTCAGAACTCGGGCAATGATGTACGTCAGCACGCCCGAGACCACCGCTGCGATGACCGCAATAATGATTTGGATGGCGAACAATTTAAGGCCGTCGATGCCACCGCCGGTAAGCAGTCCGCGGTCGTTAGCCAGCAGGCCAACACCAATCGTTCCCCACATGGCTGCAACCAGATGCAGACCAACCACATCCAGGGTGTCATCGAAGTTGAACTTATACTTTAAACCAACGCCCCAGCAAGCCAGCACACCGCCGATATAGCCCAGAATGATTGAAGTCACCGGGTTCATATCGCCTGCGGCCGGAGTAATAGTCACAAGCCCTGCGATAACACCCGACGCGGCACCCAGCGAAGTGGGATGTCCATCACGAAAACGCTCGAGTGAAATCCAGCCGAGCATGCCTAGGCACGCTGCCACCGTCGTATTTAGCCATGCCAGACCAGCGACACCGTCGGCAGCAAATGCCGAACCGCCGTTGAAGCCGAACCAGCCGAACCACAGCAGTGCAGCACCCAGCATGACGAGTGGCAGGTTATGCGGGCGATGCTGGCTACCATCGATAGACTTGCGCTTGCCGACGATAATCGCCAGCACCAAAGCGGCGGTACCAGCAGCAATGTGCACAACCGTACCGCCAGCGAAGTCAATTGGAGCGATGGCAGCCTCGCCGTCAGCGGTCCCAAACAGCTTTGCCGAAAGGCTCTCTGCAGAGTGGCTCAGCAAACCACCGCCCCAGACCATGTATGCCATTGGGAAGTACACCAGCGTTGTCCAGATACCGACGAAAATCAACCAGGTGGAGAACTTCACGCGTTCGGCCAGCGCGCCAGAAATCAGCGCTACAGAAATAGAGCAGAACGTGAGCTGAAATCCGATGTCGATGATGTTCGGGTAACCGTTTGCACCCGCGATGTAGTTGCCTTCGCCATCCGTGATTGAGTTACGCAGTCCAAAGAACTCGAACGGGTTGGCAAATACACCACCGATCGACTGCGACCCGTAGGACATCGACCATCCCCACAGGACGTAAATGGCACCGACAACGCCGACAGCGCCAAAGCTCATCATCATCATGTTGAGCACCGACTTCTGTCGCGACATGCCGCCATAGAACAGCGCGAGCGCCGGTGTCATGAGCAAGACCAACGAAGCCGAGATCAGCATCCACGCTGAGTTTCCCGACTGTGCAATTACTTCTTCAGGCGTCATTTGTGCCTCCCCTGTCTGTCAGTAGGTAGTTATTAACTTAAACCACCCTTCTTCCGTATTTGCGTATTTTTTTTCTCACCTACGTATTCTTCTAGCGCTCCGGGAGCGCCTTAGCGTCCCAATCAACTACCCCAAGACACGAAAAAATCCCCCGCCAACTGCGCAAAATCAATCACACAGAGCGAGGGATAAAACGTATTCGAATTTTTCGGTTTCCTACACCGACATGGGGGGGGAGGAAGACAGTTAGCACCCGCTTAACGACGGTCAAACGTGCTAAATGCCCCCTTCGGTTCCTGCCATAGGGGCACCACTGCCGTCACATTGCCTGGAGTATTCGGCCCCTCCAGCCAAGCGAGCAAACTCTCACAGTCTGCCCGTGACCCTTCGGCAACAACTAACACCCGACCATCCGAATAGTTCTGGGCGTAACCAACCAACCCCAACTCCAGTGCCGTCGCGCGGGTGTACCAGCGAAAACCGACACCTTGAACGCGTCCGTGTACCCATGCGGTGAGGCGGACGTCGTTAAGCGGCATCGGACTCACGCACCGTCATCGGGTCGGAACCATCCCAGCACTCGATCTTGTCGTGACCGCGGAGGTTAGGCAGATCATCGCGGTGGAATACTGGATTAAGTCCCTTGGCCTTCTGCTCGGAATAGTTCTTCAACAGGGCGACTGCGACACCGCCTAGCGGCAGAATCGCGATGATATTGATGGTGGCCATGAGTGCGGAGAACGTATCTGCAAGCGACCAGACTAGCGGCACGGAACCGACAGCTCCGCCAATCACGCACAGGATAACCAGGACGCGCACGGTGTTCAAGACAGCCTTGCTCTTTGACAGGAACGGGATATTCGCCTCGGCGTAGTAGTAGTTACCCACCAGCGAGGAGAACGCGAGGAAGAAGATGATAACCGTGACCGCGTGGATGGCCCACGTACCCACCTGGGCCGACAGCGCAGCCTGAGTCAACGCGGTGCCCTCCGCATCGCCGCCGAAGGTCGGATCGGACAACAGGATGATAACTGCGGTGATGGTACAGACGACCCAGGTGTCGAAGTAGACACCCATCGTCTGGATGAGGCCCTGTTTGACCGGGTGCGACACCGACGCCGTAGCCGCCGCATTTGGCGTGGAACCCATACCGGCCTCGTTGGAGAACAGACCACGGCGAATACCCTGCATCATGGCGGTACCGACAGCGGCACCAGCGATCTCACGGATACCGAAGGCGTGCTCGAAGATGAGCTTGATCATGCCCGGCACTTCAGTGATATTGAGAGCCAGCACAATCAGACCGAGGATGATGTAGGCCACGGCCATAATCGGTACGACAATTTGCGTCACCGCCGAAATGCGCTGCACACCACCGAAGATGATGACGCCGGCCAAGATTGCCAGCACAATGCCGACGCAGAATTTAAAGATCGGCGTTCCCTGACCAGTCGACTCAGCCACAGCCGCCGTGATTGAGTTGGACTGCACCGCATTGAACACAAAACCGTAGGTCACCGTGATAGCGATGACGAAGAGCGACGCCATCCAGCGCCAGTTCTCTCCCAGCCCCTTGGTGATGTAGTACGCGGGCCCTCCTCGGTAAGAGTCCTTATCCCGCACCTTGTACAGCTGCGCCAGCGTCGACTCCACGAAGCTGGTAGCACCGCCAATCGCAGCGAGCAGCCACATCCAAAACACGGCACCTGGCCCACCCGTAGTGATTGCCACCGCCACACCTGCGACGTTACCGGTACCGACACGCGAGGCAGCAGAGATTGTGAAGGCCTTAAAGGCCGAGATGCCCTTGACCCCCTCGGAGATGTCAGACGGCTTTTCGGTAATTGCCTTGAACATCTCCGGGATGTACCGGAGCTGCACCACAATGGTCCGCCAACAGAAGTACAGGCCTGCACCGCTGAGTAGCAGAATCATGAACAGCCAGTACTTGTCATTCCAGGCGTTGACCCAATCGGTCGCTTGTTCCATGAAGCTCATAAGGAAATTCTAGCGCTGACAGGTGGGACACAGATAACTCGATCTATTCCCAAATGGCAGACGTACAATTGCGCGCCCACACCTCGAGCACGGCTCCCCCGCTTGGCCATAGGCGTTCAAGCTCCGCTCGAAATAGCCACTTTCGCCGTTGACATGCACATATAGTGCGTCAAAGCTCGTGCCGCCGGCCGCTAGCGCCCGCTGAAGTACCGCTTGGCCCTCCCGCAGAAGTTTCGCTAATCGACGGACCGAAAGGTCGCACGCCGGCACGCGACCATCAACCTTCGCCGCCCAAAGCATTTCGTCGGCATAAATGTTGCCGATGCCGGACACGATGTTCTGATTGAGCAATACGGCCTTGATTGGCGAACGCGACTTCATCATGCGGTGTGCAAGTGCAACCACATCGACAGTTGGCTCCAATAGATCGGGCGCGATCTTGGCTGCGGGTTCCGGAACAAAGCGACCGTGGTATTCGACCATTTCACAGGCCCAGACCCAACCAAAGGTGCGCTGATCGTTGAAGTTGATAAGGTGCCGAGCGCCGTCCGGCAGGGCTATGTCAAATGCGGCCCTGGTGTGGCGTCCGGGCAGCGTATCGGGCGTGTACGGAGCTTCCACACGCAATTGGCCGCTCATACCCAGGTGGATGGCAATTGCGGAGTCGTCGTCAAGCGTGAGCCACATGAACTTGCCGCGGCGATCCGTAGCGATAACCGTACGCCCGCGCGTACGACCGATAAACTCTGCGGCACCACCGGGTTGGCGCCGCACGGCACGAGCGTTGTAGACGAAAGTGTCCTCGATGCGGCCACCGACGACGTAAGCGTCGAGACCGCGGCGTACGGACTCGACTTCAGGAAGCTCGGGCATTATGCCAGTGCAGTATGCGCCTGATGCGCGGCGTGCATCTCGGCTTCCTTCTTCGTGGCGCCGGTACCGCTGCCCTTAACCACGCCGTCAACCAGCACGTCAACGTAGAAGGTTAGGTCATGGTCGGGGCCGGTGGTGCGCACAGTGTACTCAGCAGCCGGTAGTTGCTTGGCTGCCAGGCGCTCCTGCAACAGCGTCTTCCAGTCACGACCGCGAGACTCCGTCGGGGCATCGTCAATCATCTGGTTAAACAGTCGAAGAACGGTCTCGCGGGCAACCTCAAAGCCATGCTGCAGGTAAATGGCACCCAGCAGCGCCTCGGTGGTGTCAGCGAGAATTGAGTGCTTATCCGCACCACCGGTGGCCTTCTCACCGCGACCGAGGAGAATGTGCTCCCCCAATCCGATACTGCGGGCCAGGTCAGCCAGCGCGTACATGTTCACTACACCTGCGCGCATCTTGGAAATATCCTGCTCAGCGCGGTCCGGGAAGCGACGGTAGAGTTCTTCAGCAACGCACATGCCCAGCACGGCGTCGCCCAGGAACTCTAGACGCTCGTTATTGGTCAGCATGCCATTTTCATTTGCGAAACTGCGGTGGGTCAGAGCGAGCTTCAGGGACTCCTCTGGTAGTTCAACACCGAGTTTTTCCAGCAGCGGGGCGTGATCGACGGCCTCAAAGGCCGCCTTTCTAGCCGCTTCACCGGTTAGCCGACGCTTGCGGCTCATCCGTTATATCTCCTTTAAAGTCTTCGTCTAAGTCGTCGTCGATTACTTATCGTCCCCGAGCGAGCCAAACTTTTCCGCCAGGCCAGCCCAACGCGGATCAATACGCTCCTCTTCACCCGAGATGCCGTCTGGTTCCGGCACTTCCGAGTCCGACTCAGCACAGCTGGAATCGAAATCCAGACAGGTCGGATTGAAAGGCAGATTCAAGCCCGCCTCATCGATGACGGCTTGAGTGAAATCCACCGTATTGTCGACGATCTGACCAACTTCGTCCTCAAGGTCTTCTTCCTCGGCACCGTCGCCTGTGATGAAGTCCTCGTTGTTGGAAAAGACAGCCGAAATATGGAAGCTGAGCTCCGGATTCAGCGGGGCTAGGCAGCGCACGCACTCACCGGTAGCCTTGGCAGTCACAGTCGCGTCAACCATGACACCACTGCCGAGGTTCGTGACAATGCCGTCAACGACAACCTCCTCGCCAGCGGCGATGCCAATCATCTCGACACCAACGCGGACTGGGCTATCGCCTACCTTGCGGAACTGCTCGGGCATGCCGCCCTGCAGACATGTCGAAACGTCCAGAACAAATGGGGATGAGTCAGTCATGATAGACCTCAGTCTACCCCGAAGATGCGCTAACGCTCGTACCGGCGGCGTTCCTGCCCCTCGGAGAAGGAAGACGGCGCGTTCTGCGCCCCTGCACCACCGCCGACGGCACCGGCCCCTGAACGTAGTACAGAGCGATTGCGACCGACATTGCGCAGGGTCTCCTGGAGGGTCTGCTCAAATTCGGCGAGCTTGGAGTCAACGTAACGGTCACACTCTTCGCGGAGGCGAGAGGAATCCGCGTGTGCGTCGGACAGCAGACGATTCGCTTCGTCGTTGGCCTCGCGGACGACCGTCGACTCAGCGACCAGGCGAGCCTGCTCCTCACGGCCTTCCGCAACGGAACGCTCGTAGGATTCGTTACCAGCGTGAATCAGGCGATCGGACTCGGCAGAAGCACGATCCACAATGTTGTCGTACTCGTGCTGAGCATCCTCGCGGAGACGACGGGCGTCGTCCTCAGCGGCCGCAACGGTGCCAGCCGCGTGAGCATTAGCATTCTCGACGGTGTGGTTAGCGCGGGCCTCTGCCTCGTCGACAATACGATGGGCTTCTTCATCCGCAGACGAAATGGTGTTGTTCGCCCGGGCTTCAGCATCGTTGATAATCTCATCCCGCTGGTCCAAGACATCCTGCGCGTCATCGAGCTCAGCCGGGAAAGCATCCCTCAGTTCATCGAGCAACTCGAGAACACGCTGGCGCGGGACCATACAATTGGCCGACAGTGGCACGCCGTGTGCCTCTTCTAGGATCTGGACCAGTTCATCAAGAGATTCGAAGACGCGAAACATGACTTACATGCTACTTCAGTCTGAGCTGCAGGGCGTGCAAGACAGGCTCAGGAACTAGGCCTTCCACCGAACCGCCGTACCGAACAACTTCCTTCATCAGTGTCGACGACACGTGACCGTACTTCGGATCAGCCTCCACAAAGAGAGTTTCAATGCCAGTCATGCGCCGATTCATCTGTGCCATAGGAGCCTCGTACTCGTAGTCTGCTGCCGAGCGCAGTCCCTTGACCAGGCAGGTAATCCCCTGCGCGGAGGTGTAGTCCACCAACAGCTTCGACCAGGAGTCCACCCGCACATTGTCCAAGTGCTGCGTGCACTGCCGAATAAGGTCCATGCGCTCTTCGACGTTGAACATGCCCTGCTTATTCGGGTTGTGGGTAACTAACACGGTCACCTGATCGAATTGACGCGCGGCACGCTCAATCACATCAAGGTGACCAGAGGTCATGGGATCGTAGGAACCGGGGCAGCATGCGTGAGTCATAGAGGTCAAACCACCTTTGGCCGTCGTAAAGCGTAAAGAAGAACGTTAAGCGTTGTAGATAGCGGTGTCGAAGCGCGCCATACCGTGAATGCGACGCTTCAGCTTCTGCTGGAGCTGCTCGTAGCCCTCGGGCCACTGCGTCTCGTCGTCATCGCGGTGACGCTCCACAGTCACGACCGCGCCCGGCGCGAGGAAGCTGCGCAGAGCCTCCAACATCTCTGTAACGGCCTCCCCCGCCAGCTCGTAGGGAGGATCGGCGATGACGCGGTCAAAAGGCTCGCCCGGCGCGCCCGCAAGGTACGACGACACTTTCATCGGAGACACGGCCACATCGGGATGCCCCACGGTGCGAATGTTCTTTTCAATGGCGGCAATGGCGTTCGGATCGTTTTCCACCAATACGACGGAACGCGCGCCACGGGAAGCCGCTTCCAAACCGAGCGCACCTGAGCCCGCGAATAAGTCGAGAACGCGAGTTCCCTCTAACCCAAAGCGTGTGGACCAGGATGAAAAGATGGCTTCTTTCGCGCGGTCACTGGTTGGCCGAGTGGTCTCTCCCTTGGGTGCGACTAGTCTGCGACCGCGCGCCTCACCTGCAATAATGCGGGTCATCTACTTCCCTTCGTGCGATGTGTTCTCGTTGCCGTTGTTCTGTGCCATCGTGCTGTGAGTTGCTGGCGTGATTCGTGCCAGCAGCTGACCACCTTCGACATCCACAAATTGATCTGCCGCCACCTCCGCGACCGTACCCGGGCAGGGCGCTAAAACCGGCGCTTCTAGCTTGACGGCCTCCACGACCGCAATGACCTGACCAGTCGTCACCGAGTCTTTCTCGGCGACCTCCCAGCGGACTACTCCTGCAAAAGGTGCACAGACATTTACCATGCCCAACAGTCTACTTAGGTCTTATTAGGAGCGGTCCAAGTAGTTCGACTGCTCTTCATCAATATCGGAGATGAGCTCCCCCACAAGTCTCTCATCGCTGTCGAGGAGAGCCGTGGCGTCGTGCCGGGTGCGCTCGATGATCTCGCCGTCGGTGGTGAGGTCCACCAGACCGAGGCCAGTTGCCAGTCCCGATTGGTCATCGCCGAGTAAATCGCCAAAACTACGCGTGGCCAGGTCTAACTCCGCCAGTTGAATACCATCGGTGGTGGTGGCAATGCGTTCCAACCGGGTACGCTCCGGTGTCTGAGAATGCGTGTGTGTACACAGGAAACACAGTCCACCCCGGTCACCGCGGCCGACGCGACCGCGCAGCTGGTGAATCTGCGAGATACCGTAGCTCTCGGCGCGGCGAATCATCATGATTGTGGCCTCTGGTACATCCACGCCGACTTCGATAACTGTGGTGGAAACCAGCACATCCAGCTGTCCTGTGGCAAAGGCCTGCATCACGCGGTCTTTGTCCTCCGGTGCCATATTGCCGTGCAACTGACTGATGCGAACACCGGGCAGTTTCTTCCTCGCTCGGTCGAACACCGCTTCCACAGACTCGTCGAGGAACTGTTCCCCGTCTCGGGTAATGCGGGGACAGACAATGAAGGCGCGGTTACCCTTGGCCACTTCTTCCCCAATGCGCTCCCAGGTCCGTGCCTCCCAGCGCGGCTTTTCCAGCGTCGGTACGACAAAGGATTGGATCTCCTGCCGTCCCTTTGGCAATTCCGTCAACTGCGATACCGCGAGGTCGCCAAAAATGGTCATCGCTACCGTGCGCGGAATCGGGGTTGCCGACATCACCAACAGATGCGGTGTCATTCCGCCCCGTCCCCTACTGCGCAGCTGGTCGCGCTGGCGCACACCGAAGCGGTGCTGCTCGTCGACAACCACCAGCCCGAGATCGAAGAACTCCACGCCCTCACTGAGCAGCGCATGCGTGCCGACGACAATGTCCGCCTCACCGTTGACCGCCTCCAGCAAGGTTGCCCGGCGCTCCTTCGTCGACATCGATCCTGTCAGCAGTCGCACAGTGACGGCTACTCCAGCCCGCTCGAGCATCGCTGTCAGTGAGCGGTAGTGCTGTTGGGCCAGTACTTCCGTCGGCGCGAGCATCGCGCACTGTCTGCTGGCATCGACTGCCTGCAGCATTCCCAGCAGGGCCACCACGGTCTTACCCGAGCCGACTTCACCTGCCAGCAGGCGGTTCATAGGGCTGGTCTGCGACATGTCGTGCGCAATATCGGCCGCGACCGCGACCTGACCGTCGGTAAGCGAAAACGGCAACCCCTTGCGTAGCTCGTCGCGAAGCCCTCCGGTAACCTCCGTGCAGGCCGGAGAGGTGAGGCTCGCTTGAGTGCGTTTGCGTGCACCAACGGCGAGTTGGAGCTCAAGCGCTTCGTCGTACTTCAGCCGGGTGAGCGCAATGTCGGGGCCCGCGATGGAGGGAAAGTGTGCGCCACGCAGTGCGGAGTCGAAATCGGTAAGTCCCTCCGGTGTGGCGGGCAACGGGTCTGGCTGCAGCGGTAACCATTCGAGGATGCGCTGCATGAACAGAGCCAGGTGAATACCCGCTACTCCTTTGCGGCCACGGTAAATGGGCAGGTACGGGCGAGTGAGAAGCCGCTGCATCTCCGCAATCCCCTTGGCCGTTTTCGTTAGCGTGGCCAGCTTGCCAGTGGCAGCGCCTACTGAACCGTCGGCTTTGAGCACCATGCAGTCAACATTTTTCAGCTGCAGCTCATTGCGGAACTCGCTGAGCGTGCCAACAATGAGCAGACGCACACCCGGGTGCAGCATATTGCGCAGCCACTCGGCACCGAAAATCGCGGCCGGAAGAATGCGCACGCCGTCACTGACATAGATTTTCAGTGGCTTGCGTCGGTCGGCGAAGGCAGGCGCTGGCGAAATACTGTGCACCTCCACGACTGTGGTGATGGTGTCGCCAATGTCGGAAAATGACACATCTAAGCTCTTACCCTGCGCCACGTAGCGTTTTGGGAAATTCGTCAGTGCATCCGAAACGGTCTCCATACCGAAGGCTGTGTGGAGTTTCTTCGCAATCTTTGGCCCCACCACAATATTCAGGGGCGTGCGCGCATAATCCGAGCCGAGCCATCCGAGCATCGTGCTACTCGATTCCTATCTGCACCGGCTCATCGATGCCAGTTGCATCATAGGCTACGACCTCCACAGGCTTGTCCAGCCGCGCCCGCACTTGCGCTATGTCCACGTCCTCAGCTCCGCGCCCGAGCAGAAGAGTCACTAGTTCCCCGCCGCCAGCCAACAGGTCTGAGATGGTCTCTGTGAGCGCGTCAGTCAAAGGCTTATCGACGTCCGCAGCGACTACAGCCGTTCGCGTGCCATTGGCAGCCTCGCCCATCGCATACGCGGCAACCGCCAGCGGCAGCTCAGCCGAATGCACGGCCAAAGCAGCAAGGCCAGCCGGAATGGAGTCTGTAGAAACTACCGCGAGTGTCGGATTAGCCGCGGCAGCAGCGAATTCGATATCCGCCAATTCCTGGTCGCTGACTAGACCATTTGGCAGCAGGATTACCTCATCCGCACCCCGCATGGCAGTCAGTGCCTTGGTGACCACATTGTCAGCGAACTCCTGGTCGGCGATGGCTGCGCGATCTGTGGGAGCGGATGTGGGAGTCGGAGCGGGGGTCGGGCTGATAGCAATCGCTCCAGAGGAAGCGATGAGATCTTTCAGCGGACCGTCCGGCACTACCGCAATGAGGATGCGAGTGGACTCAGGTGTTGTCTCCGGTTCATCGAGCACCTCGATGCGGATGCCCTCCGGACGACCGAAGTCAAGTGCCGCCTCGATAACTGCGCCCGGCTCCACTGTGTGGATATGCACCATGTACTGTGCGGTCTCCGTATTACCAGCGTCACCTGCGATGATGAGCGAATTTCCCAGCGAGTTTAACCGCTCTCGCAGCGTCTCCACCGCCTGGGTATCCGCCAAGGAAATCAGGTACATGACCTCCATCTCAACGGTGGCTAGGTGTGGCGCGTCGACATGCAAATCGACCGGTGCGGCTGCGCGGCCGCTGACTTCGTCGGCAAGCGCGTCGAGCAGAATGACTAACCCCGCGCCGCCGGCGTCGACCACACCCGCCTGCTGCAGTGCCGGGAGCTGGCTGGGGGTTTTCGCCAGCGCATCGCGAGCGGCATCTGCAATCGTGTCGGCGAGCTCCTCAATCGAGTCGCCCTCAAATTCCTCCGCGACAATCGCGGCGTGACGCAGGACTGTCAGAATCGTGCCCTCCACCGGATTGGCAATCGCCTGGGAGACATGTTGTACAGCTAGCTTTAGCGAGTGCTGCACCGACTCAACACCAATGCCACTACCGGAAGCTGCCTCAGCCACCGCACGAAAAACCTGCGAGAGCACAGTGCCCGAATTACCGCGGGCACCACGCACCGCACCGGCAGCCAAGGCCGCGGTGACTGCGCGAACATCGGAAGCGTCTGCCTTTTGCGCTTCCTCATACGCCGAACTCAACGTCGCGAGCATATTCGACCCGGTATCGGAATCCGGTACTGGGAAGACATTGAGACTGTTGATCTCATCGCGGCGGGATTGAAGCGCATCAATTCCCCGGGCAACCCAGCCGACAATCGCGGCAGAACCAATCTGCGAAGACATGAATTCCTATTCTAGCGTCCAGTCGATCGGGGTAGCTCCCTGACGAATCAGCGACTCATTGGCCCGGCTGAACGGGCGCGACCCGAAGAACCCACGGGATGCCGACAGCGGTGACGGGTGCGGCGAACAGATGCAGTCCACGCCCGGGAGCCAACGCTGCAAACTCTGCGCATCGCGTCCCCACAGAATTGCCACGAGAGGCTTGTCCCGAGCGACCAATGCTTTGATGGCGTGCTCCGTGATTGCCTCCCAGCCCTTACCGCGGTGCGAGGCAGCAGCACCCGGGCGCACGGTCAGCACACGGTT
Organism: Corynebacterium sp. HMSC074C05; assembly: GCF_001838325.1. Lineage (NCBI taxonomy): Bacteria > Bacillati > Actinomycetota > Actinomycetes > Mycobacteriales > Corynebacteriaceae > Corynebacterium > Corynebacterium sp. HMSC074C05. Next base: position 169,114 of record NZ_KV836292.1, on the reverse strand, counting down.
GAACAGAGCTACGCCCTGCCTACTCCACGGAGTGAGGTCACCGTTGGAGGGAGTCGGGAGCCCCAGGTCGGAGGAGTACTCCTTAAAAATATTCGCCAACGACCGCGGTACCGGCTTCACATCCGGTTGGACCGAGAAGCTGAGCCCCATCGCGTGCCCCGGGGTCGGATACGGGTCCTGGCCGATGACGAGCACCTTGACCTCATCGAATGGGTAAGTGAAGGCGCGTAGCACATCGGTGCCCGCGGGCAGGTAGCCGTAGCCGGCCGCGTTTTCCTCGCGCAGGAACTGCCCCATCCGGTGGATGTCATCGGCCACTGGCTCCAGCGCCTTCTGCCACCCTTCTTCGACCGGCAACGGATCCATGTCATGCAGCCTTTCTTCTCAAAACCTCGTCGAACTCTTAAAAGGAAACCCAACCGGCATCGCGGGCAGGAGGTTTGCCGTCGATAAGCACCGAATCGAACTTTTCCTTCGACACCGTGCCGATAGCGCGGAACCCCGTCGGAGGCTCCCCCGGTGTCGAACCAATCAGTGTGTGGTCCTCCCCGCCGGTGAGCACCCACTCCCATGGATCGACGTCGAGGTATTCGCCAGCGGCAATCTGCAACTCATCGGGCGCAATCGCACTGCTGTCAACTTCCAAAGTAACCCTGGAGGCCTGCGCAATAGCGCGGAGATCCACCACCAGTCCATCGGAGTTGTCCGTCAGTGAACGCACGCCTGTGGCTCGCGCCGTGGCACCCCTGCGGTATTCAAATTCGGGCGTACAGTGTGCTGCCACCAGCTGCGAAAACTCGTTTGGAACCTTCGCCGGGCTTCCGCAGTGTTGCAGCAGCGCAAGGCCCGCTGCAGAGTAGCCGATGCGCCCCGACGCAATCACCGTATCCCCCGCGCGTGCCGCTGAGCGCAGCAGCGGCCGCCCCAGCCCACCGAGTTCGCCGATTGCGGTGATGGAAATCACCAGAGAATCTCCGCTGACCATGTCACCACCGACGAGCTCCGCGGGACATTGCTTGCCTTCCTGCCACAATCCCTCGGCGATACCGGTGACCACACTCACCGGAGTGTGCAACGGTGCTGAGATGGCGAAAAGCATGGCCGTTGGACGCGCACCCATCGACTCGATATCAGCAAAATTCTGCACCGCGGCCTTCGCGCCGACCTGCTGCGGCGTCGACCAGTCCAGGCGGAAGTGGCGCCCTTCCACCAGCATGTCGGTGGAGGTGACAAAGCGGGCGTTGGGGGTTGTCTGCGTCAAGACGGCGGCATCGTCGCCATTGCGTGCCGACGGGGCGATAGCCCGAATGGCCTCAATGACCCCAAACTCGCCAATATCGCCAATGGTCAATTCAGTCACAGTGTCGAGTCACATTCCTAAAAGTCGATGGTTAACCGTTAATAACGGAACCCGTCTCGGCATTGCCCCCCAACCAATTGGAGTTGGTACCGGACAACGTAGAATCAGGCCCATGGTAGACGCACCCCCATCGGGAGAAACAGTTCAGTCCAAGGGTAGCCGGACACGCGCGGGCATCGCACTCGCTATTGCCATTATCTCTATCCTCGGCATCATTTTTGCCGCAAAGATTTACCAGGATAGTCAGGCGGCGAAGCCAGTCGCGATTTCCAACCCGGAGCTCCCCGCCAATGACTCGCCTGAGTGTGCGGAACTGCTCGACCGACTGCCAGAACGCGCCGCAGGTCTGGTTCGCGCCGAAATTGCAGAGCCGGCTCCAGAAGGTGCCGCTGTGTACCGAAACTTGGAACAAGACCGCATCACGCTGCGCTGTGGCGCGAACGTACCTAGCCAGTACAACGAACTGGGCAAGACCGAAGAGGTCAAGGGCATTTCGTGGCTGCGCGTTGTCGACAGTACCGACGAATCTTTGGCGACTTGGTTCACCGTCGGCCGTGAGCCAGTGGTTGCGATTACCGCCGAAGGAAATGCAAAGGCGGAGGATGCCCTGAGTGACCTCGCCGAGGCGCTGCGCCCGGATTCCGAGTACAAGAACAAACCGGAGCGAGGCGGTGTCCCGCTGGCAGAATTGGCAGCTCCGGAAGCTGATAAGCGCTGTAGCGGCTTGGAAGCTGCCCTCCCCCGCGATCTCGGCAACCGTCACCGTCTGAGCGCAGAGGAAATGCCGGCTGACATGCCGAGGGACATGGTCATTTGGGGCGGTACCCCAGCCGATCCGGTGGTGCTGCGCTGTGGTGTCGACGAGCCAGCTGGCTACAGCACCACCACGCAGCAGCTAACACAGGTTGGTGACATTGTCTGGTTCAACGAACCAACGCTGTCCTCCGGTACCTCCGCCACCTGGTACGCCATGGGGCGTGAACGCTTCGTCGCCGTTGAAATGCCAATGTCGGAGGCCAGCTCGCTGATGCCGGTGCTCTCCTCGGTCATCGCTGACAACCTGGAGAACATCTCGCCGAGCGAAGAGAAGTAAGAACCAGCTTTTATCGACGAGCTACCAGCGCCCGCTCAATCAGGGCGCTGAGCAGCTCCTCGTAGGCAACACCTGAGGCCGCAAACATCTGCGGGTACATCGAAATCGGGGTGAAGCCCGGCATGGTGTTGACTTCATTGATAATCGGGCCATTATCCGTGACAAAGAAGTCCACGCGAGTCAGACCATCAGAGCCCAGTGCCCTGAACGCCCGACGAGCATCCTTCTCCAGCGCCTTCAAAACATCCTCTGGCAGCTCAGCCGGAATCTGCGCCGAGACGATGTCATCCAAGTACTTGGTTTCAAAACCGTAGAAGCCCTCGTCGGAGTCCTCCGTGCCGCGAAGCAAGGACGGAACTGATACCTGCAGGCTGCCGTCAGCGCGCTGCAACACGCCAATCTCCACCTCGGCACCGTCTACGCCGGCCTCTACGATGACCTTCCAGTCATGCTCGCGGGCCAGCTCTACCGCCGCATCCAGATTCGCCCACTCATCGACGCGGGAGATACCAATCGACGATCCGCCACGGGCAGGTTTGACGAACACCGGCAGGCCAAGGGTCTCCTTGTCCTCGTCGGAAAGCGACTCGCCAACGTGCAAAACGACCTGCTTGCCGATAGGAAGCCCCGCTGCCTGCAGGAGATTCTTCGTGCGTTCCTTATCCATACCCGCCGCGGAAGCGAGCACGCCCGGGCCGACATAAGCAATGCCGGAAAGCTCAAAGAGCCCCTGGATTGTGCCATCCTCGCCGTGCGGACCGTGGAGAACAGGGAAGATGACGTCGACAGTGTCGAAAACCTCGCCGGCGCGATCACCGGTGACGAAGCGAAACTCACCGCGGCGTGACGGCGAGGTGCTCAGCGCAACTTCCTCGCCCGGGATGACCTCCGGCATCGTACGCCCCTGCGTGCGCAGCGTGTCCGTCTCACGCGTGCCGACGGTCCAGACACCATCCTTGGTAATACCAATGGGAACCACTCGGAAGCGGTTCTCATCCAGGTGATCCATAATTGCGCCAGCTGAGACACAGGAGACACTGTGTTCAGGGCTTGCGCCGCCGTAGATAACGGCGACGGAAATGCAATCTGCAGACGAGCTATTCGACGAAGTCATGGTGACTAAGTTTAGCCCCGACCCTGCACTATTGGTTATTCCGACTTGCGGCTGCGCCCCATCAGCTTACGAATTGTCTCATCGACCTTCGCGCCTTCGTGGCAGACAGCGTAAACGGCCTCAGTAATTGGCATTTCCACGCCATTGCGGCGAGCGAGGTCACGGACCGAGATTGAAGAAATCACGCCCTCAGCCACCTGACCACGCGTAGCGTGCTGCGCCTGCTCCATCGTGTCACCGCGGCCGAGACGGTCACCGAAGGTGCGGTTACGCGACAGTGGTGAGGAACAAGTGGCCACCAAGTCGCCGAGGCCCGCCAGACCCGCGAAGGTCTTATCCTCTGCGCCAACCGCGTCGCCCAAACGTGTGATTTCCGCCAGCCCACGGGTGATGATGGTTGCCAACGTGTTCTCGCCCAAGCCCTGACCAGAGGCCATACCGCAGGCCAACGCAATAACGTTCTTGCAGGCACCGCCGATTTCGCAGCCGATCACATCGGTGTTGGTGTAGGGACGGAAGTAATTAGTGGCGACTGCCGCCTGAATCATCTTGGCGTTGTTCTCATCGGCGCAAGCAATGACCGTTGCCGCTGGCTGCTCCATCGCAACTTCGCGGGCGAGGTTCGGGCCCGATAGCACCGCAATACGCTCTGCTGGCAGGTCTGTGACCTCAGCGATGACCTCACTCATGCGCAGATGTGTCTCACGCTCCACGCCCTTCGCCAGGCTGAGCAGAATCGTCTCCGGCCCGATGAAGTCCTTCCAGACCTTGAGATTGTCACGCAGGGTCTGCGAGGGCACGCCCAGCACCACCACATCCGCGCCCTTCAGCGCGGCCTCTGCATCCGAGGTGGCTTCAATGTTTCGCGGCAGCCCCAGCCCAGGTAGGTAGTCGTGGTTTTCTCGGCTGATCTGAATACGCTGTGCCTGCTCCGCGCGTCGCGACCACAGTCGTACAGGATTGCCCGCATCAGCAAAAACCTTGGCAAGCGTCGTGCCCCACGACCCCGCACCCATCACTGAAACCTGCACCATCGCCGCGACCTTCCTCCGTTAGTCTCTAATCTCCAACAAGTCTAGCGAGACGTTCTCACACTGCGATACTAAACTAGGTCGGCGACAAAGGATTGAAAGGGAATTCACGATGATGCACGAAGAGGACAAGGACCTCAAGGGCGATACCTCCGTGACCGGTCGCCTGCGCCAGATTCCGACGAAGCCAGGTCAGGATGTCACCAAGCCGACCTTTGCGGCCGGCGCGGTTCTGTGGCGAGGCGATGTCCACAACCCTGAAATCTGCGTGATTCACCGTCCTTCCTACGACGACTGGTCGCTGCCGAAGGGAAAGCTCGACGCCGGTGAGAACCTCATTGCCACCGCAGTCCGCGAGATCTGGGAAGAAACAGGCTACCGAGTCCGGTTGGGCAAGCTCGTCGGCAACGTCTCCTACCCTGTCGCTGGACGCACGAAGTTGGTCTGGTACTGGACCGCTGAGGTGCTCGACGGCGACTTCGAGCAGAACTCCGAGGTCAATGAGCTTCGCTGGGTCTCCTGGGACGAAGCCGAGGAGCTGCTGTCCTACGATCTCGACCGCGACGTGCTGGTCAAGGCCCGCAAGCGCATGAACAAGGAACCGGACACCCGTCTCATTCTCGTTCGCCATGGGCGTGCGCACCGCCGCACCAACTGGAACGGCAATGATGCACTGCGGCCGCTGGATAAGAAGGGACGTCGTCAAGCGGAACTGCTCGTCTCTGCATTGGAAGGCTTCCGCCCCGCGCGCGTCTACTCCGCCGAGCCCGTGCGTTGCCAGGACACCGTCGCACCGCTCGCCGCAGAGCTGGGTATGCAGGTCACAGTCGACGAACGGCTTGGCGACGAACACTGGATTGCCAACCAGGTCGAGTCCAAGAAGGCCTTCGAGGACATTATCGCGCTAGGCGGAGTCAGCGTGGTCTGCTCTCAGGGCATCACCATCCCTGACCTGTTAGCCGCTTGGTCCGCTGAGGGCACCCTGCCCTTCGACGAGGAAATCCTGTGCAAAAAGGGCTCCGCCTGGGTGCTCGGCTTCAACGACGGTGTGATGACCACGGCTGATTACTACGCCTCGGCGCTGCCGGTGAAGTAACCCCCTACAACCTCGGATCCATCGGCTCCGACTCCAGCGCCAACACGCCGAAGACGGGGACATGGATCCGATGCAGAGGCTCGCCCGCCGCTAGTCGCTCCAGCGACTCGATGCCGAGGGCATATTCGCGTAGCGCCGATGACTGCTTGTGCTGCAGATTTCGCCGCTTCAGCCGCTCTTGACGCTGCGGGTGCAGGTAATCATGCCCATAAATCATGCGCAGATACTCCCGTCCCCGCACTTTCATGCCGGGTTGCACTTGGCGCGCCACCGCCGCGTTGTCCATTGGCTTGACGACGGCCCCTTCCCCGCCCGACTCTGTCAGCTGCAACCACCACTGCGATGCGGCCTCCACCTGTTCCGGGTCACTGGGGTCGAGGACGAAGCAGCGCGTCTGCCGGTAGATCTCACTGTCAGCTGCTACCAGCTGGTTCGCGATATCCAAGTGCCATGAGTGGGGCTTGTGGTGCCAGGTGGCATCCTCACTTGCCAGCACTTGGAAAGGTGCGAACTGAATCTTCTTGTCACTGTCGACATACCGGTTGTAGGCAGCACGGAACTTCTCGAGCTCGTCCAGAATCTGCTCTGGAGCAGGACCACCGACCTTTACTCCCCTGTCGGTTGCCGCCTGCAGCGCTGCCGCGAGGTGTGTCGCTGCACCGATACCAGCGGCAGCGGTCGATGCATAGATCTCGTCGATAAGCCCCTGTGCCTTGAGATTCCAGGGCAGCATTTCGCCGTCGAGCAGGATCCAATTGCCGAATTGGTCAAAAAGCCCGGCGCGAACTGCCGCCTTGGTCATTTCGTCGAGTGCGGGATTCTTACCGTCGAAGAAAGCGCGGCCCGTCCGGGTATATGCGTATGAGTGAGCACCGAAACGAGTCTTTGTTCCGGGTCGAATCAAGCACAGCACAGCTCGGGAACCCATGTGCTTTTCCTGACAAATGACCTGGTCAGTGTACGCTGCGTAGTAGCGGAATGCCTCCTCCGGGTGTTCCAGGAATCCCTCTCGCTGCGAGGTCGGCGCCGGTGACATTGTCGGTGGCAGGTACGGAATTTTCTCCGGTGCGAGCGTAAAGCGGCTGATAGTTTCCAGCGCTGCAGCCGCGCGGTCACTATCAATGCGGATGCGGCCATGCCGGCCAGTCTGGATACCATCGACGTCTAACACGTCAGTGATGCGCAGTTCGGACTCCGGACGGTTGGTGGTGCTGCGCGATGGGGCCTCCCACCAGGTTTGCTTCGCATCAACCTGCACGGTCTCTAGCTCGGGATAGCGCAGCGCAGAGAGCTTACCGCCGAATACACAACCGGTGTCGATGCACATGGTGTTATTGACCCAGCGCAGACGGTCCGCTTCCATGTGGCCATAGACAACACGGGCGGCACCGCGGTAGTCCGCTGCCCAATCCAGACGTTCTGGCAGGCCATTTTCATCGAGCTTGCCAGTAGTCGCACCGTAGAGCGCGAACTCACGGACCTTTCCGGAGGCTCTGCCATGGAGGTGCTCAGGCAGTCCCGCGTGGGCTACGACCAGGGCGCCGTCATCAAGCACGTAGTGCACGGGCAGGTGGTCGATGAATTCACGGACGTCCTTCCGGAACTCCTCACTTTCGTCGGCGAGCTGAGTGAGCGTTTCGGCCAGCCCGTGGCCCGTGGTGACGTTGTGGCCGTCGAGGGCGCGCACCAACTTAGAGTCATGGTTTCCGGGCACGCAGAGGGCATTGCCGGCAGCGACCATTCCCATGACTAGTTTCAAGACGGCTGGACTATTAGGGCCGCGATCGACAAGGTCACCAACAAAAATGGCCGTGCGACCATCGGGGTGATGAGCATCGCTTCCATCTGCCGAGAGCTGATAGCCAAGTTTTGCAAGCAGTTCGGTCAACTCATCGAAGCAGCCGTGGACGTCGCCGATGATATCGAACGGACCGTGGAGGTCGCTGCGGTCGACCTTGAGCGGAACACGTTCAATGGTGACCTCTTCAATTTCCGTCGCGGAATTCAAGATGAAAACGTTGTGAATCTTCTCGCGCCTCAGGTGCTTGAGTCCTCGGCGCAGGTCACGGTGCTGGCGTTCCAATACCTCTACTCCGAAATTGCGGTCAGTGCGCTGCCTGTGCCGCTCCTTCACCTCCGCCAGCGGAAGATTCAAAACGATGGCAGCACTCAGCGCATGGTGGCTGCGCGCCAGCTTCACGAGCCGGGCACGATCCTGCGGCTTCACATTCGTCGCATCGACCACAGTGAGCAAGCCAGCTTCCAGACGCTTGCCGACGATCGTCTCCAGCAGCTCAAAAGCAGGCGCCGTCGCCGCCTGGTTATTCGGGTCGTTGGAAACAATGCCGCGACAGGTATCCGAAGAAACGACTTCAAATGGGCCGAAGTGTCGTGCCGCAAAAGTCGACTTTCCGGCGCCAGAGACACCGACCAGCATGACCAAGCTGAGGTTAGGAAGCGAGATGGTACTCATAATTAGCTCTCCTCTGCTGTGGTGAAGTCGAAGGAAAAGACTGCCATTTGGGTCGGTTGGCCATAGGTTTCGTGCACGTCCCCAATTCCGTCGAAGTCGACGAGATAGCCGAACTTGTCGGCCACGCCCTTCGCCCACTGGCGAAATTCCACGCGGCTGAACTCGAAGCGGTGATCAAGGTGTCGGAACTGTCCGGGCGCTAGGTTTGGATAGCACGCGTTGTAGTCACTGTTCGGCGTCGTGACGATGACATACTGCGGCCTGGCAAGCCCGAAAACGTTGTTCTCCAGCGCGGGCAGCCGATCGGCATCAACATGCTCAATGACCTCCATCAGGATTGCCACGTCCATGTTCGCAATGCGCTCGTCGGCATAGGTGACCGAGGATTGGAAAAGCTCTACCCGCGCAACTTGGCGCTCCGGCATGCGATCTAGGTTCAGCGCCTTGTGCGCCTTACGAAGCTCCCCTACAGAGACATCAGTGCCAACGATCTGCGCGATTCGCGGATTCTCCAGCAACGGCCCGAGCAACACGCCGGAACCACAGCCGATGTCCACCACGCTGCGCGGGCGCAGTCTAAATACCTCACGCAGGACTCGGTCTTGACGCTGTCGATTGAGCGGCTTGGCTGTCTGGTCACCGCTGGCCAGTTCGGTTGCACCAGCTTCCCCGGCAAGCTTCACGACGGCTTCGTTGACCAGGCCTTTTTGATCGGCAAGGTAGCGCTTTAGGATTTTCTCCCGCTGCGGGTGCTCCGGCAGCCAGTCCTGGGCGCGCGCGGCCAGCTTGTCGATTTCCCGGTCATCAACCCAATAGTGTTTCCCACCGTCGAGGACGGGAAGCAGAATATACAGGTGATTGAGCAAATCACGAACGGTTGCTCGACCTGTGAGGGTCACCGTCGGTGAGAACTTCTGCCCGGCAATGTTGTTGAAGAAATCGCAGGTGACCTTCCACCCCAATGGCTCAAACAAAGCACGGATTTCTTCCTCGGTGCCGGGTACCGCCGCGACTGTCGCGGTGAGGTCGCTTGGGGTTTCGTCGTAAGGCGAAATCTTTTCCATGACCATCGCCGTGGAGAAGACCGACTTCAACGCCACAGTCAAAAGCGATGACGCAGCCCACTGCCGATCATTAATGTAGCCGGTCAGATTGAACGTATCGGCACGGTACTGCTTGAGTTTCAGCAACTCATCGCGGTCAATATCAACCCAGAGGGCTGCCGTGCATTCGGCATCGGTTGCAGTGGGGAAAAAGACGCGGGCAACACCGAACTTTAACTCGGCCTCATGCACGCGATCGGGATGCTTTCGCAAAATAAATCCCAAATCGCGTGCCGATTCAACAGGCGAAGATTCACCTAGCCGAGAGTGTTTAGTGATTGCCAGATACATACGGCAAGTTTAACGCCTACCGCGGATTGGACTAGAGCATTTTTGACCTACATCGTCTTCGGCTTGTGGGCCGGACGACTCTTCTCGTAGGCCACAATGTCCGCTTCGTTGCGCAGGGTCAGAGAGACGTCGTCAAGCCCTTCCATCAGACGCCAGCGAGTGTAGTCATCGACCTCGAACGGGAAGACCTGCTCGCCGGCCTCGACGGTGCGGGTCTCCAGGTTGACGGTGAGCTCCATGCCCGGGTTGGCCTCGAGCAACTTCCACAGCAGCTCGACATCAGACTGCTGCATCTGTGCGGCGAGCAGGCCCGCTTTGCCGGCATTACCGCGGAAGATATCGGCGAAGCGGGATGAGATGACGACGCGGAAGCCGTAGTCCATCAGCGCCCACACGGCGTGCTCACGGGAGGAACCGGTACCGAAGTCCGGCCCTGCTACGAGGATGGAGCCCTTGGCGTACTCGGGGCGGTTGAGCACGAAGTCGGACTCGTTGTTGCGCCAGTTGCTGAACAGGCCATCCTCAAATCCGGTGCGGGTGACGCGCTTTAAGTAGACGGCCGGGATGATCTGGTCGGTGTCGACATTGGATCGCTGCAGGGGAACGCCGACGCCGGTGTGAGTATCAAACTTTTCCATGGTGAAAGGTCCTTAGAAGTTCTGCTTGGTTCTGTTGTGCAAAGATCGGCAGTGAGAGTCAGTTAGAGATCAGCCGGTGCTGCGAAGTGACCGGCGACGGCGGTAGCTGCGGCGACGGCAGGGCTGACCAGGTGGGTGCGACCACCCTTGCCCTGGCGGCCCTCGAAGTTGCGGTTGGAGGTCGAAGCGCAACGCTGGCCTGGAGTCAGCTGGTCCGGGTTCATGCCCAAGCACATGGAACAGCCCGGCATACGCCATTCAGCGCCTGCTTCTTCAAAGATCTTGCCCAGTCCCTCTTCTTCAGCCTGCGCGCGGACCTTTGCGGAGCCCGGCACGATGAGCATCTGAACGCCATCGGCAACCTTGCGATCCTTCAGCACGTCAGCAACGGCGCGCATGTCCTCGATGCGTCCGTTGGTGCAGGAGCCGACAAAGACAACATCAACGTTGACGTCACGCATTGGGGTGCCCGGCTTCAGATCCATGTACTCCAGTGCACGCTCGGCGGCAATCCGGTCGGAGTCTTCAGCAATGAACTCCGGGTCCGGCACGGTCTCGCCCAGCGGTACGCCCTGGCCCGGGTTGGTGCCCCAGGTAACGAATGGGGTCAGCGCGGAACCGTCAATTTCAACAACCTTGTCGAACTCCGCATCGTCCTCGGTGACCAGCGACTTCCAGTACTCGACAGCCTCGTCCCACTGCTCGCCCTGCGGCGCGTGCGGGCGGCCCTTCAGGTACTCGAAGGTGGTTTCGTCCGGGGCGATCATGCCGGCGCGGGCACCGGCCTCGATGGACATGTTGCAGATGGTCATGCGGGCTTCCATCGACAGCTTCTCGATGGCCTCGCCACGGTACTCGATAACGTGGCCCTGGCCACCACCGGTACCAATCTTGGCGATAATCGCCAGAATCAGATCCTTGGCGGTAACGCCATCCTGCAGCTCGCCGGTGACATTAACCGCCATGGTCTTGAAAGGCTTCAGCGGTAGGGTCTGGGTAGCCAGAACGTGCTCCACCTCGGAGGTACCGATACCGAAGGCCATCGCACCGAAAGCGCCGTGGGTAGCGGTGTGCGAATCACCACAGACAACGGTGGTGCCCGGCTGAGTCAGGCCCAGCTGCGGGCCTACGACGTGGACAATGCCCTGTTCGCGGTCACCCATCGGATGCAGGCGGATGCCGAACTCCTCGGCATTCTTGCGCAATGTGGCAATCTGGGTGCGAGAGGTCGGTTCCTCAATTAAATCAATCTGGCCACCGGCTACAGTCGTCGGAACGTTGTGGTCCTCGGTTGCGATGGTCAGATCCGGGCGGCGCACCTTGCGCCCTGCCAGACGGAGGCCATCAAAAGCCTGCGGCGAGGTAACCTCGTGGACGAGGTGCAGATCGATATAAATCAGATCTGGTTCGCCGTTTTCGCCTTGCTTGACAACGTGGTCACGCCAGACTTTCTCGGCCAGAGTCTTCGGGCTAGTGTCCGTGGTGCGCATAGTGGGTGAGCCGCCTTCCGGATATATCGCTTTTATCTCAAAGTATGAGATGTTAATATCATGGCATGGGACAGATTAGCACATCCGAGACGCCAGCTCTAAGTGGCATTAAAGTTCTCGATCGTTCGGTACTCATTCTCAAGTCCGTTGCAGAAACTCCTCGCACCCTCGCCGAGCTCTGCGAGGACACCGGGCTGCCCCGCGCGACCGCCCATCGGCTGGCCACGGCGTTGGAAGTGCACCGCCTTGTCACCCGCACTCCGGACGGCCGCTGGACGACGGGCCCCGGGCTCACCGAGATCACGCCTGTCACCACTGACCTGCTTGCCGACGCCGCAGCGCACATCCTGCCGAAGCTGGTAGAGGTCACCGGCGAGTCAGTGCAGCTCTACCGGCTCACCGGCGACACCCGCACCTGTATTGCCTCCATGGAGCCCGCCACCGGACTGCGCAACACCGTGCCAGTTGGCTCTCGCATGCCGCTAACCGCCGGCTCCGCCGCACGTGTTCTCCTGGCCTTTGGCCCGGCCAACCTCGCTGAGCGAATGCTTCCCGACGCCGACTTCAACCAACAGGACCTCGACGACTGCCGACGTCTCGGCTGGTCCGAGTCCATGGGTGAGCGCGATCCCGCACTTGCCTCCGTCTCCGCCTCGGTTTTCGACAGCAACCATCGCATGATTGCAGTCCTATCGGTCTCCGGCCCCGTGGAGCGCATGACTCCGTCGCCCTACGAATGCTGGGGCGCAAAGGTTCTCGGCGCCGCTGAAGAGATGAGCTCCCGACTGTAATGCCCGCTTACCGTCACCTTGTCCTTCTTCTGTCCATGTTCGCGGCGGTCGGTTCGTCCGTCGTTCACATGGGTGTGCCTTTTCTCATCCCATCCTTGCAGGAAAACGGCTTAAGCCTCTCCGCCGCCGGCCTCGTCGCAGCAATGCCGGCGGCCGGTATTGTCTTCACGCTCATCGCCTGGGGCTGGTTTGTCGACCGCTATGGCGAACGCGCAGCTCTGTTCGCCGGCCTGACCTCTACTGCCTTGACGACGGGGCTTGCGGCGCTAGCTTCGTCGTCAAGCCCGGCTCTGCTCGGGGCCACGCTCTTTCTCGCCGGGTGTGCGGCGGCGAGCGTGAATTCGGCATCCGGCCGCGTGGTGTCGGGCTGGTACCCACCGCATCAGCGCGGCACTGCGATGGGCATTCGCCAAATGGCTCAGCCCCTCGGCGCTGCACTATCAGCGGTAACCCTGCACCCTCTCGCGCAGAATTACAGCATCGGAGTCGCACTCGCGATGCCCGCAATCCTGTGCGCCGTGCTGGCGTTGCTTGTACTGATAGGCGTGAAGAATCCCCCTCGCCCTGATGCCTCGAACCCCACCGTCACGGCCAGCCCCTACCGGGACGGCAAGTACCTCGTGCGCATCCACATCGCCTCGGCGCTGCTGTCCTGGCCGCAGTCGATGATGGGTGCCTACATTCTGGTGTGGTTGCTGTCTGTGGGGTACTCCGATGGCACGGCGGGCACAATTGTGATGGTCTCGCAGCTGCTCGGTGCCGGATCGCGAGCACTGATGGGTGTGGTCTCTGACCGAGTGCGATCTCGCATCCGCCCCTACCGCTGGGTCTCGGATGCGACCTTTGTTTTGGCTGTCGCAATGATGATTGCCAGCTGGGCTGATTGGCGCACGCTTGGAACTTTGCTGGTCTGCGCACTGGCCGTTGCTGTGGTCAGCCCGAATGGACTCGCCTTCACCGCAGTTGCTGAATACGCAGGCCCCTTCTGGTCCGGACGCGCTATGGGTACGCAGAACACGTTCCAGAACATTATCTACGCTGCAACGCCTCCGGTTTCGGGTGCGATTGTGGCCGCTGCGGGCTTCCCCGCGCTGTTTGCCGTCACGGCTCTGTTCCCCGCCGCCGCGCTGGGTATTGCGCCACGAGAAGACCAGAACCGCAACGGGCGGGTGCGGGTCGAGCTTGACTAGCTAGCTCCGCGCCCACCAAACAAATCGAGCCACGCACGCGCACCAGTGCACAGCCAGCAAACACAGCAGCCCAGCGCTGGCCGCGTATAGCCACTGCACGCCGGTAGTGTCACCCAGGCTGTGCGTACCAAGACTCAGAGTGCCCACGGGGAAGGTTGCACCCCACCAACCAGGGCTGTATCCGGCCCAACTGATTACGGCGCGGGTGAATCGTCGTAAAGCAATGGCGGCAAGGAAGATACCGACGATGAGCACAGCGGTGCCGTAAGCGACAGCGAAGGTTCGGTTGAAAAGCAGCTGCACAGCGGCCGTGGACTGACCGACCAGCCCGAGCGGAATCCAGGCAGTACCGGCGATGGAATCGGGGATGCGCATGGTGCCAGAGAACAGCGCGACGTAGCAGCGTCCGAAAACCGGCAGAACCGTAATCAGCGCCATCCAAAAGAGTATTTGTGCGCAGACGTGATAGAACGTGCCGTAGTCAACGCTCAGCTGCGCGCCACTTGTCGCCGCCACCATCGGGGCGACTAGCGCGAGGCCCCACTGAAAAGTTGGTTCGCCTTCGAATCCTCGCAGTTGGCGAAGGCTGACGTAGATTGCCAGCGGCGCACCGATCCACCAGGACGCCAGCTGCCACGATGAGTTACTAGCTAGCGCAGTCGCAGCACTACCGAGAGCCATGATGCCCATCGAGAGCATGCCCCACGGCGCCATCAGCTTCGAGTGGAAAGGCGGGTTTCGAAGACGCAACCAGCCGACCACTATGAAACCGAGAATGCCTACTGCCACGATGAGAAGCAGCTCCGGAACCATCGGAACGTCATGAATGTGCGCAAGCGTGGCGAAGATGGACGTACCCATTAGAGATCCTGCCCACGCAGGTCCGGCGGGTGCCAGCACATCACGGCGAGAAGAGTTGGTCATGCTCATACCGTATTTGTTCTTGCCACAGCTACAGCTATCACCAAACTCTGTGAGGGGTACCATAAATGCATGTACCCCTCCGCTGTGGCCGAACTCGAAGCACTTCTCACCGCCGCCCGTGCAGGCTCGATCTCCAAGGCCGCGCGTGAGCTAGGCATCAATCAGCAGACCATGTCCGCACGCATCGCGCGGGCGGAAAAAGCGCTGGGAATCACCGTCTTCGAACGCTCCCCCTACGGCGTATCTCCCACGGAAAACGGGCAAGTGCTTATCGACGCACTCCCAGACCTCCTCGCCGCCTGCCACAGGTTTTCGGGCATTGCCGCCAGCTTGCGTTCCGACGATGTTCCCCGCCACCTCACCCTTGCGGTGTCCAATACTGTCGCTGAGCTCTACTACCCCGGCTGGGCCGCCGAGTTCCACCGGCAACATCCCGCAGTCAAACTGTCAATGGTGCAGGCAAACTCCCGTGAGGTGCGGCAACTAGTGGCCAACAGTGCGGTGGACTTCGGCCTGGTAGAGGGCGAGGCTGGTCGACACGACCTCGAAGAGCGGATCATCGGCACCGATGAGCTGGTCCTCGCTGTGCCGACGGGGCATCCGTGGACTGAGCGGGCCGAGATATTCATCGAGGAACTGCGCACTACCCCGCTGGTTATTCGCGAACCCGGTTCCGGCAGTAGAAAGGTCGTGGAAGATACACTGGGGAATCTCGCCGAACCCGCGGGAGAATTTGGTTCCCTTTCGGCACAGCGTGCTGGCATGATTGCGCTGGCAGCGCCAACAATCATCGCCCGCGGCGCAATTCGCGATCAGGTAACGCTCGGGCGCATCGTCATCGTCCCCACCCGCACCCGTTTTACTCGCAATCTCAGCGTAGTTATGCGTCGCGGCAGTGAAGCTAGTGGGGACATTTCGGAATTTATCCGCATTGCAAGTCCTATACTTAGCAAGCATGAGCAATCCCAATGATGAACTCTTTTCCTCTGACCGCTATGATGCCGGCATCCAAATTCGCCGCGAGGTGATGGGCGACGAATTCGTCGATGCCGCCCTCTCTCGCAACGCCGGCTCCGACGGAGAGACCCTGCAGAAGCACATCACCGCCACCGTCTGGGGCTCCGTCTGGAGCCGTGAAGGACTGGCCAAGCGTGATCGCTCCCTGCTCAACATTGGAATGCTCGTCGCTCTGCGCGCCACCGAAGAATTGCGCGGCCACATCAAGGGTGCCCTCGCCAACGGCCTGACCCGCACCGAGATCACCGAAGCCATCGTCCACGCTTCCGGCTACTGCGGCGCACCGGCCGCACTGTCCGCGATGAAGGTCGCGCAGGAAGTGCTCGTTGCTGAGCTCGGACCGCTTGACGACGACGATCGGTAGGTAGCCCACGGGCTCGCAGGCCCCGGTCGCCGCGTAAGCACATCAGTGATGCGGCGCAGCAGCCACGACAGTGGCAAAGTGATGACAGTGGTAACGATTGCCACTGCCAGCATCGAGCCCTGGAAGGTCTGATAACCCATCGTCTTCATCACCCAGTCCATGACCAACACGTGGACGAGGAAGAACTCGTAGGAAACTTCGCCCAGCCAAATCATAGCTGGATGACGAAGCCACCTTACCTCCGTACCCAGCGCAATCGGGGCCACGAATGCACCAGCAGATAGGCCGTACAATGTGGTCTTCCACAACGCCTGATCGACATCATCCGGCACCAAGGTTGCTGGCCCCACATGCGTGGTCGTGGATAGGAAAAACAGCGCTAGCGCTATCAGCCAACTTGCAGCCAAATTAACGCGCCAGCCAACCTTTCGCCCATAGGCCAGCAGCATGCCGATGGCGAACCAGTCGAAATACGCCATCGGCCACAGCCGTGACACTACTGGCAGTAGCTCTTCCTGATGCGACAGCACAGTCCAGATCGGACCGATAAGACCAAAACCAATAATGATGGCCAGCGTCGGACCGGGGCGCAGGCGCCCCTTTGTAATCGTCCAGATGCCAAGTCCCACCAGTGGCAGCACCAGGTAGAAGCCAACCTCCACCACCATCGACCACATCTGCGGCAAGCCCGGGTGAATCCAGCCGAATTGGAGAGTCTGAGTAAAAGACATCGACCGCAGCCAGCCCTGCAGACCGCCACCCGCCGGTGGCGGGTCGTCTGCGGCGTGGATGAGGAATGCCGCAGTGACCACAATCCAATAGGCCGGCAGGACTCTCTTTGCACGACTGATGAAGTATTTCCTCCGGCTAGGTGGTTTCGCGGGGACGTCGTCAGGCGAACCGAGCCAACGTCCTGTAAGCAGAAACGCGCTGAGCACAAAGAAGATGGTGACACCAATTTCGAATCGACCGTTGAGACGCCCCCACCAATCGTCCGTGTAATGTCCAGTCCAAAACGCGGCATGCGTGAGCAGGACGCCGAATGCGCCGATTGCACGGATACTGGTTAACTCCGGGACATAGGTGGACTTGGCCGAATTCATGCCATTATTTTATTGCTGCAAACTACTTGCCGTGCTCGTTTTGGCAAAAGCAAAAGCCTCCACTCGATTACGAGTGAAGGCTCTTGTCTTTGTATATCTTTGTACCCCGTACGGGATTTGAACCCG